>JAHRHW010000018.1 GCA_019100305.1 Candidatus Thiodiazotropha taylori
CATGCAGCCAATTGAATAGTATCTCGGGTACATCGCTGTCAATCATGTAGTTGGTGGATGCCAGGGAGAGGCCAACTCTCACCCTGAATGAACCAACTCAACAGAAACAGGGGTACTGCGATCAGCAAACCGCCCGCTGTCACCACCAGTCCATGCAGTTGAGCATCGATCCGTTTGATCCAGACCGCACTGGCGGAATGGGTGATCACCGAGACCAGCATGCCACACAGGCCCAGCGCAAATTCAGGACCCGCTTTGATGCCGACACTGAAGATGGTGACCAGACCCGACAGTGAGATCAACACGGCCACCAGTCTGGAAGCGTCCATGCCTCTTTCGTTCAGCCAATAACGGGCCATCAGCCCGGTAATGATCGGTGACAGACCGAAGATGACCGAGATCCAGCCGGATGGGATGTATTGCGCAGACCAGTAGACCGAAGTCATCGCGATGAAGATACCCAGACCAGCTGCCATGTAGGTGTGTCGCGCCGTCTTATGCCATGCCAGTCGCAGTCCGATCAGACGCAACAGGAGCAAGGCGAGCACCACACCAATCACCATACGTCCCGTTACACCGAACAGATAGCCCACACCCTGACCACTCCATTGAATGGCCAGGGGCGTAGTACCCCAAATCAGCAATACCCCTACATAGGCTGCTGGCACAGACATGTTAGGGCCTCCTAAGACTAATCGAGTCGGCCCTGCTGGATCTATTTTTTTGTCCAGCAAGGCAGAATGAGCGTCGTGTAGTAAATCTACATGAGCGAATGATAACGCCGCTGGGCGGAAAAATAGCTCCAGCCCTTTGGGTTACCCCTGAAAAAGCGCCACTCAGCGTTGCTCGTCGTTCATTTGGAATCACCAAACTTCTCTCCTCGCGCCTTGATTGGCGCTTTTTCAGGGGTAACAGGGCAGACTCGATTAGTCTTAGGAGGCCCTAAACCCTCCATAACGAAAAAGGCCGCAGATGTTTCCATCTGCGGCCTTGTTAAAAAATCCTGTGATTTAAACTTTCGTTTAACCGGATCTTCTGACCACAGACGGATCACCCGCTGCCCAGAGGAACAGTCGGCGCTTAATCACCATCTTGTTGGTCGGTTTGATCTGATTCATGTTTTGAGCATTGCATGGATCCAAGCTTGAGGTCAAGCCGATATTTTCCAATCCGGGCATCACGCCCTGGTGATCGGTAAATAGGCTAGCTGTCGAAAATGCCAAATGGGCAATGCAATATGCACAGATTAACTCCACCAGCTGTTACAATTCCCTTTTTCAGGTCCCGGTTCAGGCCATCATGAAGATCAAACTAGCAGAGCTCTTTCCATCCTGCGCCATTCTGGTCAAAGCGGATCAAGCCATGTGGACCACACCTCTGTGCGAAGAGGAAGAGAAGCTGATCGAAACGGCGGTGCAAAAGCGTCAACAGGAGTTTCGAGCTGGACGCCATGCAGCCCACCAGGCTCTGGATCAGCTTAGCGCACCCTGGGAACCGTTGCTGCGTGATGACAAGCGTCAGCCGTTATGGCCGACAGGCTTTGTGGGTAGTATCAGTCACTGCCGTGGGGAATGTGTGGTGGTGTGCGCCAAAGCCGGTGAACTGGCCAGTCTGGGTATTGACGTGGAACCTCTGGAGCCCCTGCCCAAGGGGGTGGATCAATACATCCACACAGCTGATGATCATGCCACCATGCAGGCAGACAACACTCTGCCGGAACGATTGATCTTCAGTGCCAAAGAGAGTCTCTACAAGTGCTTTTATCCACTGATCGGCGAACACATGGGATTTCAATCCGTATCACTGAACATCGATGCCGACAATAAGAGCTTCGATTTCTTCCCTTCAGCAACCAGTACCATCCCATTCCCGGCAGAACTTAAATTCCACGGGCGCTTCATGATCAGCGAGAGTCATCTCTATACAGGATGCTATCTGACAGGCAACTGAGAGACCTGGGCTGATTCAGCCCATGAGTACGGATACCGCGGTCGCAGTCCAGCGTTCACCACCAACCGTCGGTTTACCGCTGCCATTCCACAGATCGGCGGTCTGTTCCGGGGAGATGCAGTTGACCTGCAGCTCAACCGCTTCACGATTCAATGCGGCGATATAGCGATCCTTGCCAACCACATCGATCAGATCGTAGTAGTCGAGATTCTTACCGAACTCACTGTTGATGATATCGATTGCATCATCCACATGAAAGCTATCGACCAGCTCGATGAGGCGTGTTTCAACCGCACTCTTTTCCGCCAGCACCTTCTGATAGGCTTCCCAGATCAGCTCTCCGCGCCGGAACATATCCTCGTTCCAGTTATCCAGGGCATGACGTACCGGCTGGGTGGTCAGATGTGGATACTCCTTGGTCAGCTTCTTCAGTTGTTGAACCGCTTCTCTGGCAGCATCCAAAAACTCACAATTTTCTGTATCACTCATAGGAATACGCTAATGACAGGCCTGCTATTACTAACGGCATTCAGAAAAATTCCTTTACCAGCTCCTGGCGACACAACCATCGCTTCAGGCTGGCGAAGCGAACCACCACCCCGTATACTTGCCGACTGATTTATTCACCTGACCCAGACAATGTATACGGTTACCAAAGAGATCCACTTCTGCTACGGCCATAGGCTATTGAACCACAAAGGAAAATGCCGCCATCTACACGGCCACAACGCAACTGCGGTGATCCATCTGGAGTCCGATCAGCTGGATGAGCTGGGAATGGTCTGTGACTTCTCGGAGATTGGCGATTACGTCAAAAAGTGGGTCAATCAGAACTTGGATCACAATATGCTGCTGCATAGCGATGATCCAGTATTGCCTCTGCTTCAGGAAGCCGGTGAGTCGGTCTACGTGATGTCAAACAATCCGACTGCGGAGAATATTGCACGGCTGATTTTCGACTATGTGGAAGCTGGCGGCTATCCGGTGGTGGAAGTATCGCTGCACGAAACCGACAGCGCACTGGCGAGTTATCGAAAGCCTTGATTCAGCAGCCTGGGGTCATACCCGAATCGGCTATTGATGGATGCGTCAGCAGATGACGCACCCATCTTTTAGCCCGGCGATCAACTGATTTCGTTGTAACCGCTCTTCGTGCAGAACGATATCAAGACCTTCGATCTCCTCTTCCTTGTTGATTCGAAGACCGATAACCAAGGCACCCGCCGGTGGGACTAAGCCAGAGACTGGAGTGATCGTTCACCATACCTGGATCAATGACCCACAAGAGCGTAGGCTAACATATCGATAACATCAGTCCTGACCAAGACTTGATGGCGATACCAGAGCTACGACGGCCCTGGTCATGCCCACTGACCGGTTCGAATGACCTACGAATTACAGCGAGCTTGTTACTCTGCAAGGCATCTCTGGTTCCAGTCCGTATATCGATTCAACGTGGGCGAGAGAGCGTAGAAGCGACGCATCAATGATCTCAATTTCGCTGCCTTTTAGCTTTAAAAGTCTCTTTGATGAGAGGTTTTGCAGTATGCGTGAAAATGTCTCCGGCTTCATTGATAACCTAGCGGCCAATACGCCTTTGGCGGCCGGCAGGGTGAATCTGGACATTCCGACTTCATCCATTCGTCTTAGCAACATGGCGCACATCCTAGTCGTGGCGCTTTGCAGCGTCAGATCATCGATCTCTTTAATCAGACCGCGCAAGCGCTGACTCATGGTGCCCATAATTCTGAAGCAGACCTCAATCGATTCACTCAGTATATGAAGGAAGCGTTTGCTGTCGAACGAGATTATACGTGCAGGCCCTAATGCCTCGGCACTGACTGGGTAGATCGGATGCTCCATAAACATCAGAGCTTCAGCGAATGTGTTGCCGGGCTGGATGATATCGATGATTTTCTGATCACCATTAGATGAGACGCGAAAGAGCTTAATCTGACCGCCAATCACGAGAAAAAAACGATTTGCATCGTCACCGGTCTCAAATAGGGATTCACCATCTTTCAGTGTACTAATATGGCTGCTTTCAAGCACTTGTGTGACCTGATGGTCATTCAATGATGAAAACAGATGTGCAGATCTGATATCGATGTTCATATCTTGCTATTCCGGGTATAGGCATTAGCAAAGCCTGCGCTTTTCTCTCATTACACCTCAATTCAGTCACATCTTGCGCCTTGTCTAGCAGCTAACGCCATGCGTATGGCTATCTGCGGATAATATTGGCCTAACTGCAGTTGAAGTCGTTTGACTTTAGTCAAGGAGGGCTCGAGCGGGAGACTTAAAGTGTCAGCAAGAATGAAGTAAAGGCATTACTCAGGACAAGCCCCTCTCAGAGGGTGCTTGATCAAAAGAGAGAGGGGAGTTCGCCAAGCCGGGCGAATCCTGATTCCCCAGCGAGGCGGGCCAAATATGAAACCAAAAGGGGTAGTTTATCTGGTTGGTGCGGGACCCGGTGATCCTGATCTGCTGACGGTAAAGGCACTTAGGCTGATCCAGTCTGCCGATGTGGTGGTGTATGATCGGCTCGTCTCAACCGAGATCATGGACCTCATACCCCCGGGTATATCAAGGATCGCCGTGGGCAAGGCTCCCGGTCTGCACTGTGTTCCGCAGCAGGAAATTAACGAGTTACTGGCCAGTCTGGCACGGAAATCCAGAAACATCGTTCGACTTAAGGGCGGTGATCCATTCGTCTTCGGTCGCGGCAGTGAGGAGGCGCTCCATCTCGAAGCACTGGGCATCCCATTCGAAGTTGTTCCGGGTATCACAGCGGCATCGGCCGTCAGTACATACGCTGGCATTCCCTTGACCCATCGCTCAATGTGCCGTGGCGTCAGGTTGGTAACAGGCCACCTACAGGAGGGCGATAGCTTGGAGCTCGATTGGCAGAAGCTTGCCGATCCAAGCGCAACTCTGGTGATTTACATGGGGCTCACCAACCTGGCTAAGATCACCCAAGGTCTGGTCGCGGCAGGCCGTGAATCATCGACACCCGCAGCAGCAATTCAGGATGGCACCACTCCCCGCCAACGTCGAGTGATTGCTTCTTTGGGGACGCTAGAGCAGGTAGTTCGGGAAGAAGGGCTCCGTCCGCCTGCCATCATAATCGTGGGTGAGACTGTTTCGCTTGCCGGTCGCCTGGACTGGTTCGTGACGGAGGAGGGCCGCAATGAAGCACACTGCCTTGATCGCCCTTAGTCTGCTCTTTAGTCCGCTTGTTTCATTGGCTTCTGATATCTCATCAGCGCGTGAATCAGAGCTTTTAAATCTACTCAAGCACGATTGTGGTTCCTGTCACGGTTTATCGCTAAAAGGGGGTTTGGGCCCTGCGCTGACCCCGGATGTTTTGCAGCAGAAGCCGATCGAATATATCAGCGCCACCATTCTCTACGGACGCAGCGGAACACCCATGCCACCTTGGCGCCCATTCATGTCGGAAGCTGAAGCAAACTGGCTCGCTCAACGTATTAAGGAGGGAGTGCAATGAGGGGCTGGCTGATATTTCCGCTGTTAATGTTGTTTTCAGCTGTTCCGATTGAGGCTGGCGAGATACGCGGCACCGGCGATTTGGGTGTGGTGGTTGAGCGCGCCAAAGGGAGTCTGCAGGTAATCGAGACCAGCGGGAATAGCGTGCTGGGAAGAATCGACGGCCTGGGTGATTTATCGCACGCCTCCGTGGTCTTCTCCCGAGACGAGCGCTATGCCTATGTGTTCGGCAGAGATGGAGGACTGACCAAGGTCGATGTGCTCGAACGTCGAGTCGTCGCCCGGGTAATACAGTCTGGCAACAGCATCGGGGGCGCCATCTCCCAAGATGGCCGCCTGATTGCGGTGTCCAACTATGAGCCGGGTGGGGTCCGTATCTTTGACGCTGAAACGCTGGATCCAGTGGCAGATATACCTGCGGATTACGGAGAAGGCCAGCGATCGAAGGTCGTCGGACTGGTGGATGCCCCCGGTAACCGCTTCATCTTCAGTCTATGGGATGCCGGCGAAATCTGGAGTGTGGGGATGAGCGATCCAGAGAACCCGGTCACTACCAAATATCGTGACGTGGGAAAGAACCCCTATGATGCCCTGATCACCCCAGACGGTCGTTACTACATCGCCGGTCTCTATGGTGAGGACGGACTTGCGTTACTCGATCTCTGGTATCCGGAACGCGGCGTTAAGCGCATCTTAAATGAATACGGAAAGGGGGAGCAGAAGTTACCCGTCTACAAGATGCCGCACCTGGAGGGATGGGCAAAGGCCGGGCGCCATCTATTCATACCTGCCGTGGGACAGCATCAGGTGCTGGTGGTCGATACCGACAACTGGCAGGAGATCGATAGGCTCGCTGTGCACGGACAACCCGTCTTTGTGATGGCAAGACCCGATGGACGTCAGATTTGGGTCAACTTCGCATTCCCGAATAACGACACCATACAGGTCATTGACACCCGCGATCTGAAACTGGTCGAGACATTGAAACCGGGCAAGGGTGTGTTACACATGGAGTTCGAGCCCAGGGGAGGTGAAGTCTGGGTCTCGGTGCGCGATATCGACCGGCTCCAGGTTTACGACACAACCGACTTCAGCATGCTGGCCGATCGACCGGCGGAAAAACCATCCGGGATCTTTCTGAGCGCCCGTGCACATCGTACAGGTCTCTGAGATGGCACAGAAAGAGTCTATTCTTGATCGCCCTTTGAATGAGCTTGAGCGCAGGCTGCTTAACGACTTCCAGGAGGGTTTTCCACTCACTTCACGGCCTTTCCGCACAATTGCGGAGAGTGTGGGCTGTACGGAGGATGAAGCCATGCACACACTGCAACAGTTGCAGTCGAATCAGTTGATCAGCCGGGTGGGACCGGTGTTTCGCCCCAATCGAGTCGGTGCCAGCACCCTGGCAGCAATGGAAGTACCCGCTGAACGCCTGCAGGTGGTTGCAGATATTGTCAACGGATACGGCGAAGTCAATCACAACTACGAACGGGAACATCAGCTGAATCTGTGGTTTGTCGTCACCGCTGCCAACCGAGACATGCTTGAGAGCATTCTGTTAGAGATCGAGCACACAACCGGACTGGAGGTCATCGACTTGCCCATGATAGAGGACTTCCACATCAATCTCGGGTTTCCCCTGCAATGGCTATGATTGGTAACTCTGAGAGCCTGATCAGTGATCCCCTGGATCGGGAGCTTGTACAGGCTGTTCAAGGTGGGATACCTCTTGTGGTCAACCCCTATGCAGCAATCGCCGAGCAGATTGGTACTGGCGAAACTGATGTGATTCGCCGTTTGGAGCGATTGTTAGAGAGTGGCGACATTCGCCGTTTCGGTGTTGTGGTTAGACATCGGGAGTTGGGCTACCGAGCCAATGCCATGGTGGTCTGGGATGTGAATGACAAGCGAGTATCGGAGATTGGTCGGCTGATCGGCCGTCAATCATGCGTAACCCTCTGTTACCGTCGACCCCGTCGTTCTGGTCGATGGCGCTACAATCTTTTCTGCATGATCCACGGCCGCAGCCGCGAGGGCGTACTGAATAACCTCCAGCTACTGATCGAAAACTGCGGCTTGGAGACAATAGAACACGAGGTACTCTTCAGCCGGCGTCGCTTCAAGCAGCGTGGCGCTCGTTACGTGACGCAAAAGGAGAGCCGAGATCCTCTCCCCTGCCAAACCTCATTGACTGTGGAGTGACTCCATGTCCAGTCTGTCATCACTCGATCGCCAACTGATCAACCGTTTCCAGGGCGGTGTCGACCTGTCTGACAGACCCTTCCATCAGATGGCCAGACTAGTCGACTCGGATGAATCCGAAGTGATGAATGCGGTGCAAAGACTGCTGGACGACGGCTGGCTTTCACGATTCGGCCCCCTCTACAACGCTGAACGCCTGGGGGGAAGCCTGGCGCTTGCCGCCATGGCTGTCCCTGAAGCGGTGTTTGACGATGTGGTCGAGCAGGTGAATGCTCTGCCGGAGGTGGCTCACAACTATCGACGTGACCACTGGCTGAATATGTGGTTCGTCCTGGCCACTGATTCCAACGAGAGTATGACCAGCATTATCAGCCACATCGAAGGGATAACCAGTCTGCGGGTATACGCCTTTCCCAAACAGGAGGAGTTTTATCTCGGTCTTTGGTTCGAGATTGGAGAGGATGGCGGTTTCACCACCCGTTCCATCCCTGCCGGCACATCTTGTGGCACTCATCATCTCGATGAGCTTGACCGTCGTATCATCGCTGAAACCCAGACTGGCCTCCCGGTGAGTCATGATCCCTGCGCAGAGGTGGCTGAACGTATTGGTTGCTGGCCCAGCGAGGTGATCAAGCGTATGAACGATATGCTGGGGATGGGTGTCATACGCCGAACGGGATTGGTGCCCAACCACTACCGTCTTGGCTTTCGCGGCAACGGCATGACCGTCTGGAACATCCCGGATGAACAGCTACGTGAGGCGGGACAGCGGTTGGGCTCACTCGACTATGTCAGCCACTGCTACTCCCGGCCTCGCCATCTACCGGACTGGCCCTACAACCTGTTTGCCATGGTGCATGGCCGGGACCGGGATGATGTGAAGGAGAAACTGATTAAGATGGGCCAGGTCCTGAAATCCTTTCACCGGGGTCACGAGGTCCTGTTCAGCACAGCGGTGCTGAAGAAGGCCGGTATGCGGTTGAATCTCTAGGAGATAACCATGTTCCGAATCAGTCGCTATCTGCATGCGCTAGAAAAATCGCCTGGAGACGGAAAGCCACAACGGCCAGTCAAATCAACTGGACCGGTGGTGATCTGGAATCTGGTGCGCCGCTGCAATCTGACCTGTAAACACTGTTACGCCACTTCTGCCGACAAGGATTTTCCGGGTGAGCTGGATACGCAACAGGTCTTCGACGTAATGGATGACCTGAAGGGGTTCGGTGTTTCGGTACTGATTCTCTCCGGTGGCGAACCGCTGATGCGTCCGGATATCTACGACATCTCAAAACACGCCAAATCACAGGGTTTCTATATCGGTCTCTCCACCAACGGCACGCTGATTGATAAGGACTCTATCGGCAAGATCGCAGATGTTGGATACGACTATGTAGGGATCAGTATCGACGGCTTACGCGAGACCCATGATCGTTTCCGGCGTAAAGAGGGTGCCTTCGATGAGTCTCTCCAAGGCATAAGGCTCTGCACCGAGGCCGGCCTCAAGGTGGGCTTACGCTTTACGCTGACACAAGACAATGCAGCAGAGCTTCCCGGCCTGCTGGATTTGATGGAGCGGGAGCGGATCGAGAAGTTTTATCTTTCTCATCTCAACTATGCCGGCCGCGGTTACAAGAACCGCCGTGATGACGTCCACCATCGAATGACGCGTGAGGCGATGGATTTACTTTTCGCCACCTGTTGGCAGGATGTGCAGCTGGGAATTCAGCGAGAATTTGTTACCGGTAACAACGACGCCGATGGCGTCTATCTTCTTCACTGGGTGACCAGACAGCTGCCCCAATATCATGCTCGCTTGCTGGAGATGCTCAATCGCTGGGGTGGAAATGCCAGCGGGGTCAATATTGCCAATATCGACAACGAGGGTCGAGTACATCCTGACACCATGTGGTGGGACTATACCCTTGGTAATGTCAAAGAGAGGCCTTTCTCCGAAATATGGCAAGACACCTCAGATCCCCTGATGGCCGGACTGAAGCAACCTCAAAGGCCCTTAGAGGGGCGTTGTGCAGACTGTGGCCGACTCTCCATCTGTGGTGGTAATAGCCGGACCCGGGCCTGGAGAATGACCGCTAACCCCTGGTCAGAGGATCCCGGTTGCTATCTAACCGATGAGGAGATCGATCTAAAATCCAAACCCGCCACATTGGCGGCCTGTTGATACCATTGCGCTTATCCAGACTATGCAACGCTTACCTTGCTGTCTTGTCGCCTTGTTACTCCTGGTTATAACGGGTGGACTGGTTTACAAATTCATCCTGCAGGGGGATACCGCACCGGCAAACGATGGACGTTTGGTCATCTTGATGCCAGAGGAAGAAAGGGATCTGGTGCTGGCAGAGATGCGAAGTTTTCTGGCAAGTGTCCGGTCTGTCGCCGCTGCCATTGAAAAGGATGATGCCGATGCACTGGCCAAGGCGGCACGGCTTTCAGGTATGTCCGCCGGTAGAGAGATGCCCGGATCACTGGTAGGGCGTCTGCCGATGGAATTCAAACGTCTTGGCTTCGACACCCATCGTCGGTTCGATCAGATGGCGTTGGATGCGGAACAGATGGGCGACATGCAGTTGAGTCTTCAACAGTTGACCCAGGTGTTGGACAACTGTGTCAGCTGTCATGCGACTTACCGTATCGATCGCATGGCGGAGTGATTCAATGTTGGCGAAACAAAGTTGCAAGATACCGGCCGTCAGAAAGTACTCGCAGTTGATGCCGCTACTCCTTGCTTTCGCTGTTATCGCAGCCAGTGCGGGGCAGCCTGAGCTGTCAGTCGATGAACTCTACCGTACGCACTGTGCTGAGTGCCACGGCGCGGACAGACTGGGACTGACGGGCCCCGCACTGCTGCCCGAGAACCTTCGCAGGCTACGTCAAAAAAAGGCATTGAAGACCATTTCAGAAGGACGTGCCGCGACCCAGATGCCTCCCTTCAGCACACGTCTGAGCCACGATCAGATCCAGACGCTGGTGGACTATGTCTATACGCCACTCGAACATATTCCTGAGTGGGGAATGCAACAGATTGCCGCCAGCCGAATCGAGCACCATGTTCATGGCAGCCTACCGGATAAGCCGCTCTACGAGGCCGATATCGACAATCTTTTTGTGGTGGTGGAACTGGGAGATCATCACGCGACCCTGTTGAATGGTGACACCTTTACCCCGATTCACCGCTTCCAGACCCGTTTCGCGCTTCATGGTGGTCCCAAGTATGCAGAGGGAGGTCGCTATGTCTACTTTGCCTCCCGCGATGGCTGGATCAGTAAATTTGACACCTTCAACCTCAGTTACACGGCAGAGGTGAGAGCGGGCATTAATACAAGGAACCTGGCTGTTTCACATGACGGTCGCTTCGTCATGGTGGCCAACTACCTGCCCCACACACTGGTAGTCTTGGATGCAAGGGATCTAAAACCATTGAAGGTGATACCTGTGGAAGATGAAAAGGGCAAGAGTTCCAGAGTCAGCGCTGTCTATACCGCGGACCCCCGCTCATCCTTCATCGCCGCGATGAAGGATATCCCTCAGGTTTGGGAGATCAGTTATGAGATACCGCCGCCGAAAGGATTCGGGCAATGGATTCATGACTATCGGGAGGATTCAGGGGAGACGGGAGTGACTGAACCCTTTCCGGTCCGGCGTATCCGGACCCAGGACTATCTCGACGATTTTTTTATCAATCAAGACTACACGCAGATTGCCGGCACGGCACGCGACGGCAAGGGACAGGTGGTCGATCTCGACCTGGGACGCGCAATCGGGGCCTTGAATCTTCCCGGCATGCCCCATCTCAGTTCAGGCATTACCTGGCGTATCGGTGAACACCAAGTGATGGCCACACCCAATATCAAGGCCGGCAAGGTGACAGTGCTCGATACCGACACTTGGCAGGTGATCAAGGAGATTCCAACCCTTGGGCCTGGCTTCTTCATGCGCAGTCACGAGAAGAACCCCTTCGCCTGGGTGGATGTCTTCTTCGGTGAGCACAAGGACGCCATGCACGTGATCGATAAACAGAGCCTGGAAGTGGTCAAGACGCTCTATCCGGCACCGGGAAAGACCTCAGCTCATGTGGAATTCACCAAGGATGGACGTTACGCACTGGTCAGTGTGTGGGACCAGGAGGGAGCCTTGGTTATCTATGATGCTCACACCCTCGAGGAGGTCAAGCGTCTGCCGATGAAGAAACCGTCCGGTAAGTACAACGTATACAACAAGTTGACCCGTTCCTCAGGGACCAGCCATTGAACAAGGTGCATATGAAATGGAAATGAAACCCCTTGCCAGGCTCATTGCGGTCGGCCTCCTATTCTGGTTCTCACAAGGTTGGGCGGAGACGCTGACGCTTTCTGTCGACGCCATCGAAGTGGAAGACGGTGATACGCTTAAGGTCACAGTGGCAGTCGGTATCAAGCGGGTACAATTAATCGGAATCGATGCGCCGGAGGATACTGAAAATCCTAAATTCACTGCAGATAGAAAGCGCACTGGCCTCTCCCAGGAGACCTTGCTCTCGCTAGGTATCATTGCCACCGGACATCTGAAGAAGCAACTCGCTGCAGGTGACGAGTACCAGCTCAGATGGGAATCGGATAAGCCCGACAAGTACGGACGGCTACCGGGGGAGTTGTTTACACCGTCCGGAGTCTCAATTAACACGCGAATGGTTGAAGAGGGTTATGCGATTGCATTGCCAGGGGTATCGTCAACGCTTCAATCCCTGCAACGACAGGCCGATCGCGATCACAGAGGGCTTTGGGGACTGCTGGCGAAACCTACCCGACTTTGGGCTGGGTCCTACAGTTCAGACTGAACCCTCGCAGCCTGATGCCGGTGAATACCCGCCCTTTGCGGGCGGTGAAGTAAGGTTTCAAGTTTACTGGCTCGTGGTGGCTGTGGGTTCAAAGTCCTTGCCGGTCAGCGCGTGAAGAAAGGCGGTGATAGCATTGGCGTCCTGAGCTTGGAGTTCGGTGTCGAGCTGAATTCGCGCCATGATTTTCACTACCTCAGTGAGTTCCTTTCCCGACCCATCATGAAACCAGGGACCGGTGATCGCCACATTGCGGAGTGAGGCTACTTTGAAAACCATGCGGTCGGCCTCTACACCGGTCACCCGAAAGCGCCCGGGGTCGTCCGTATTATGAAATGCAGCGTTCACACCGAGTTTCTCTAATAAGGTACCTCCGATCATGGGACCATCATGGCAGCGCACGCAGTTATGACGAATGAAAAGAGCGAGCCCCGACTGTTCCTGATCGGTCAAAGCCGTTTTATTTCCGCGCATGAAATCATCGAAGCGTGATTCACTGCGCAGTGTACGTTCGAACGCTGCGATAGCCCCCGCGAGATTGTCATAGGAGAGTGGAGAGGCGTCCTCCGGAAAGGCCATTGAGAAGGCATCCACGTAGCTCGGAATGGCGCCGAGTTTTTTCACCACACTCGCTTCGTCCGGCATGCCCATTTCTATCGGATTGAGTATCGGTTGCCGTGCCTGATCCGCCAGGTCCTTTGCGCGGCCGTCCCAGAATTGAGAACTCTGCCATCCGGCGTTCAGTACCGTGGGGGTATTGCGATCTCCGAACTTCCCGCGTGCTCCAGGTGATGTCGGAAGGCCGTCCATACCGCCTCTACCATCTCCCAGCGGATGACAGCTGGCACAGGATTGGCTGTCATTGATAGAGAGGCGGGGGTCGAAATAGAGTTCTCTCCCCAGTTCGACACGTTCCGCTGTGTCATTCTCACTGCCGGGCATGCTCTGGGGAAGTGGGGCAAAATAACGGTTGGCTTTTTTAATCAAGCGATCGGTTTTATCCGCCTGTACGCCAGCAGTGAAAAGGCACAGCATCAAGACCACAATGTGACTGAGTTTGAGTTTCATTTTTCAGCTTCCCAGGGCTGGAGGAGTGCGCATTAACAGCCCTGACTTCAATCAAACAGAAAGGATCGGGTATCGCTCAATGAGCGGTGTACGCCGTGACACCTGGCACAGATAACGACAGCGGCCTCACCCAGTTTTCTGCCGGCTATTTTGGGTTGCTGTTGCATCAATGCCTCATCCAGTTCATCGAGTGTTTTTACACTTGCATCGCCGAGAATCCTTTGACGGGGCAGTTCGTCTTTGTGACAGGAGTCACAACTCTCTGCCAGTCGATGAAGTTGCCAACGGAGCTGCTGAACAGCTTTCTGTGCGTGGCTCCATCGATCGTCCACACTGGCTATCTTGATGCGGTTGATCGTTTGGGAGAGGGCCTCCATATGATCGCCATATTCCTGCGGTCGGCCCTGGTCGCCAACAATCACAATCTTGCTAAAATCTGGTGAGCGATATCGGAGCGCAGCTAGCGCCCGGTACTCCCGGTGACAGTTTCGGCAGTTGCGTTGCAGCCGTGAAACTGTGCTGGCCACAGTCTTGAGATCCCCTCTTTGAGCTGCCGTTTCCAGTCGATCGGTCTCTTCCAGCTCAACCTCATCCTGCCATTCGGGCACCATTTCCGGGAGTTTACGATAGTGTGCGGTGAACTTGATGGCCCACTTGCGGGTTAACTCCAGGTCTCCTTCAGCGGCATACTCATCTACAGCCTGTAGTTCTCGCCGAAGCGCAAACATTGTGTGAAGCCAGACCTGTCTCTTGCTCTCAGGCTTGTACCACTGTGAAAGGGAGTCGGGTAGTAGCGTGAAACTGCGCTCCTGTTCGGCAACGGAGTGACAGCTCACAGCTGCCAACAGAAGGGCGGTAATACCGACACACCAAAACTGTTTTTTATCGATCATGTTATCTTCGTTATCCCAACTGGGCAGAGGCATTTCGCCAACAACTTTTTACGGCCCAGGTGACAAGTACGCTCGCTACCAATCAGAAGTCAGCAGAGACTACTCTACAACGTGCACCACACCTTTCATCTGGTGGCTCTCTTGGTGGGGCTCGCAGACATAGTGGTAAGTACCTGCCTTTTCGAAGGTACGTTCCCTGATATCCCCAGGAAAGAAGTAGTCGCCGGGCTCTTCGCCGAGGACCTCAAACCAGGCACTGTGATACTGGCGCTTTTCGTGGTTCTCCCAGCGCACGGTGGCGCCCACTTTGACGGTAATCTCTTCAGGTTGGAATTTGTAGTCCTTCGCAATGACTGTGACTACTTCGTCGCCGCCGGCAGTTGCCTGTTGCACAACAAACAGCCACAGCAGCAGAATTATGCCAGATCGAAACATAATGGTTCTCTCCGTTTCATGGTGGCCACTTACGATCCTTTGGTCTGGAGTAAAAGGCAGTTACTGTGATATTGCGTTGATCTCCGCCTCTGGATTGTCCAGCCCCAATTTGTAGCCGAGTGAGACATGATGAAAGCGACTGTTGGTGTAATCATCGTGGATCGCAAATCCGAAATTGTAGACTGTGCCTTTTTCGATCCCCACATCACCGGACAATTCAGATTTTAGCTTGCGCTTGAAGGTGGCAGTCCAGTAGCCAGCTTCCTCTTTAATACTACCCTGTACCGCTTCGCCACCTTTCATGACGCGTTGCTCAAGGATGTATCCATTCTCCACGCTACCGCTGCCGCTGCTTATCCGCACCAGGTCCATAGTTTTATGGGCGTCAATCTTCGCCTGCAGGGCAGCCTTGTCTTCGAGCTTGTCCCAGCCACCCAGCTTTTTACCACGCCGGCCCTTCTCTTCGACCTTGGTACGAGACTCCTTAATGTATTTGGTTACACCTTGGCTGAAATCGAGAGGAAGTCCAGACGCGGCAGGATCCTCTGGATGGCCAGGCATGGTTCGCAGATCCTCGTGACAAGTACCCCAGCAGCCGGCCTGAGAAGCGTACTCCAACTCATCGGTGGCCAGCATGAAGGCCAGCTTCACCTGATTGTCGGGATCCATTTTTCCGCCCTCCACAAAGGAGATGGGCACATGCTCTGTGCCTTCCCACTGAAAACGCAGATAGAGATGCTCATTGTCGTGAGTCGCCTGCACTGTCACCGGGATGGCGGCCCGTTTTCCTTCGGGTGGGGTCGGCTCGGCTTTCTGACCGGTCACCATCTTTTTACCCATATCGGCGAGCTCCTTCTCGTGGCAGACCGTGCAGCGATCACCGGCGCGAAAGGGCCGGGCGCCGCCGTGCATCTTACCCACCAGCGTCCACTCCATTGAGGTTTGACCTGGATAGAAGAGAGTGATCTGACGCTCTCCAGCTTTTGACCAGTCAACATTGCCACCTGCATCCCCTCCGGCAGGGGACACAGCCTTCTGCGGTGTGGTTGCAGCAGCGACAGGAGGGGTGACAACGGCTCTTACCGCATTGATTTCGGCCTGGTCGTTATCCAACGCCAGTTTATAGCCGAGCGAGACGTGGTGAAAACGGGCGTTGGTGAAATCATCATGGATGGCGAAACCGAAATTATAGACAGTACCCGGATCTATCGCGATATTACCCGTGCCTGAAGATTTCAAGGGGCGTCTTACTTCCACAGTCCAGAGTCCTGCTTCCAGCCAACCCTGTGCATCCACCTTGCCGCCATCGTCCATGATGCGCTGTTCGAGTACGTAGCCACTTTCCGTTTTACCGTTGCTGTTCCAACGGATCAGGTCCATGACCTTGTGTGCATCAAGCTCTGCCTTGATGGCGGCATCGTCTTTCAGTTTGTCCCATCCGCCAAGCTTCTTGCCGCGCCTGCCCTTCTCCTCAACCTTGGTTCGCGACTCCTTGATATATTTGGTCACGCCGTTGGAGAGATCCAGGTTGAGACCGGCTGAGGCAGCATTCTCCGGATGACCGGGCATGGTTCTCAGGTCTTCATGACAGGTACCCCAGCAACCGGCCTGGGAGGCGTACTCCAGCTCGTCCGTGGCCAGCATCAAGGCTAATTTCACCTGATTGGCGGGATCCATCTTGCCACCGTCCACGAAGGGAACGGGGACATGTTCCGTATCCTCCCACTGGAACCGCAGATAGAGGTTCTCATCATCATGGGCAGCCTGGACTGTGACCGGGATGGCCGCGCGTTTGCCTTCGGGTGGTGTCGGTTCCGCCTTCTGTCCGGTCACCATCTTATTGCCCATATCAGCGAGCTCCTTCTCGTGGCAGACCGTGCAGCGATCACCGGCGCGGAAGGGCCTGGCACCACCGTGATACTTACCCACCAGGGTCCACTCCATAGAGGTCTGTCCTGGATAGAACAGGGTGATCAGGCGTTCGGGCGATGCACTCCAGTCGACACCAAAGCCGCGAACGGTCGCAGCAGGTGTGGCTGCGGTTCCAGCGTCTTGCGATTTTGCCGCGGCAAGGGCCTGAGCCACGGCGGCTTCTATTTTCTCCTGTATGGCCAAAGCCTGCGCCTTGCGGCGTTCACGCTCTTTCCGTGACTCTTCCTGACGTGCCGCTTCTTCAGCTGCCTCCGTAGCTTCGGCTTTCGCTAGGCCATCTTTAAAGGCTGCCGGTATCTCGGTCTTATAGGCTTCAACCGGCTTGGCCCACTCCTCCAACTCCTCCTCGCTGATCTCTTTGTGTACCGGTTTATGTGCGAGGCCTTTGTGGCAATCGATGCACGTGTTGCCGTTTTCCATGGCGAAGACATGCTGGTTACGGGCACGCGGTTTCTGCTTTTCGGGATTCATGGTGTCCCAATCGTGGCAGTTGCGGCACTCTCTCGAATCGGTCTCCTTCATGGCACTCCATACCCGGCGCGCCATGGTGAGACGGTGTGCTTCAAATTTCTCTGGGGTATCTACGGTCCCCAACATTTTGTGCCAGAGCTCGTTACTGGCTTTGATCTTTCTGACGATCTTGTGTACCCAGGGGCGGGGGACGTGGCAGTCCGGGCAGCCTGCGCCGACACCGCTTCGATTGCCGTCGTGGGCAGTGCCTTTGAACTCCTGATAGACATTCTCCTCCATCTCGTGACAGGAGATACAGAATTCCATGGTGTTGGTGGCTTCCATCACCGTATTGAAGCCGCCCCAGAGTATGACGCCGATCACCATGAATAGGACCGCACCACCCAGCGTCGCGCCAAAGGCGACTTTGCGTGATAGTAGGCTTTTGAATAAAGACTGCTGATGCATCGCTTTCCCCGTTCAGGTCACAATGGCCAGGTGATACACCACTTTCGGATTGGGTGGTGCTGACATTGGTGAAAGAGACGGACATGGGACTCAGCCCCATGTCCGTCTTTTCTTCAGCTACGTGCGTAACACCTTGCGGACATCAAGTGACGTGATTGACCCGATTGTGCACGTTAAACTTGCCAGTCGGTGCGAACAGCCCTTTGACACGTGCCTTCTCTTCGAGGGTTTTTGCATCAAAGATGATGATCTCACCATTTGGCTCCTTCGAGTCACTGCGGTTCCAGACAGAGGTCCAGACTTCGGTACCATCGTTATTGAACTCGATGTGAACAGCCGCGTAGCCGGGCTTATCGGTCAGGCGAATCGTTTTGACGATATCACGGGTCTGTTTCGAGATGACCTGGATGGACTGCTGCACTTCAGGTTCCGGATGCTTGGTCTGGTCGGCCCAGTAGTAGTCGCTCTTGGGATGAGTGCGGATAAACAGGCCGGGACCGTCGGTTTCGACTTCATAACAGATTTTCCAAGCCTTATCTTTGTGGCCCACAGGGTCGTTACCCCAGGCAGTGACTTTGCCTACACCCAAGTGAGTGGTACCGCCGACAGGACCGCATTTGGGATCGACCCAGTTGGCTCCCGGTCCGGGATGGGGCAACTTGTCCACATCGATCAGCTTGGTGAGCTTCTGGGTTTTGGTGTCTACGACAACCATCTGGTTGGATGCGTTGGCGGCGATCTGGAAATAACGCCCCGTCGGATCATAGAAGCCGTCATGGAGAAACTTGGCAGTATCCATCTTCGTGATCTTAAGATTGTCGATATCGCTGTAATCGACCTGCCACATCTGGCCCAGCTCCTTCATGGAGACCAGCCAGCTGGGGTGGTTGGGTGTATCATAGATAGCGGCCACACGGGACTCGTTGACGTATTCACCATCCACATTCACACCACGGGCAGAGACCACTTTCAACGGCTCCATGGTATGGGCGTCGGCAATGACGAAATGGGGTGGCCAGTAACCACCGCCCACCACATACTTGCCGTCACCGGAGACGGCTACGTCTCGAGCGTCATAGGCGATCTGCACCTCGGCAACCTTCATCTTGTCAGGGGTCTGCCAGAGATCAATCTTGGTCAGCTTGCCGTCGCGGCCCTGGGTATACCAGAAGCGGCCAGCGTCCTTGGCTTTCAGATTCTTGTGATGCTCAGCAGCTTTCAGGACATGTACCGCATAGCCGGTTGGGACGTGGGCAACAACCTCTTTTTTGTCGCCGTCAATAACGGCCACTTTACCCACATCACGCTCGATGACCAGGAAGAAGTTTTTCCAGTTACGGCCATGTAGAGGCTTGGTGGGATAATCTTTCGGGTCTACGAAGACCTTGTGGCGCTCTTTCATCAGGGCCAGAGACATCTCAGGCGGAATCGGTGGTTCCATCTGAATGTAGGTGGCCATCTTCTTGATCTCATCTTCAGTCATGATATCGTCGAAGTTGTTCATACCACCTTCGGTACCGAACTTGATGATCTTTTCTAAACGCTCCTGTCCCAGTTTCATCGTTTCTTTCGGTTCCAGACTTTTTCCTGTCGCGCCTTTACGCAGGGTGCCATGGCAACCCGCACAACGCTGAAAGTAGGTGGTCTTGGAAGCCTCAAAGTCCGCTTCGCTGAGTGTGGGTGTAGCGGCTTGGGCAGCAATACCTGCACCGCCGATTGTCAAGCTGATTGCCAAAGAGAGCGTACTGACGCTAATACCGGTCCTTACGCTTGGCCTGGAACTTCTAGTCATTGGAGTAATCCTCGCTCGTTTGTCGATAGTCGCACGACAAATTAAGCTCCCGGGTCAAGTCATCAACCTTGACAAATGTCAAATCAAAAAATGTGGTTTTACACGATAGTCAATCCAGACAAGGTATTAGCTCCGAGTCCGGGTTGGGTTTATTTGCAAGATAGAAGTGACTCAATCCGTATCCGGTCTTCCTTTTGTTATTCATCGACAACAGTTTCGGGATGCTCGTCATGCGTAAAAGCTTACAGACTTTCGGACTCTCCCTGTTTATCGTACTGGCCTTTCTGGTTATCGGTATCGGGTTTCTGTTTGGTATTGATAATCCGGTCCCGTGGATCATGATAGCGATACTCATTGCATTACCCGTGATCCATAAGAAAATGACATCACGGAAGTTTGTTGCCTGGGACGACAGCCTGAGTGTAGGAATAGAGGTCATCGATGAGGATCATAAAAAATTACTCTCTTTGATCAATAACTTACAGACTGCCATACTCTATCCGACCGGGGAGGCATTCGAACGTCAGGCGTTGAGTGAATTAGTGGATTACACTAAGTACCACTTTGCACGAGAAGAAAAGCTGATGCAGGATAACGGCTATCCGGATTTTGAGCCGCACAAGGAACAACACGAAAAAATGATCATGGAAGTAAGTCGTTACATGGATGCTTATGAAAAGGACCGTGAAGCGACGATTGACGATTTGACCAGTTTTCTTAAGACTTGGTTAATAAACCATATCGCAGGCACAGATCAGAACTATAGCCAGTTTTTACGTGACAAAGGGATCCGCTGAATCCACATGAAATCGGCCAATCGGCGTATGAATAGAGTCAACTGCCTGTCTTGCGCTTCAAAAAAGCGGACAATACGGAAAGTTGTCGTGAGTGTGTGGCGCTATTCCAGTTTCAGAAGCGCGATTTGCGCTTGAGCGGCAGCCAGAAATTCATCACTCTTTTCATTGTTCTCTGCTTGGGGAACTCCTGAACAAGTTCCAGCATTCTTGGTTACCGTTTGCGGAAAACTCACGTTTTTGGCCAGAAAACAGCGCTGTTTAGGTTAAAACCGGTTTGCTTTCTGAGGGTTAGCTCCCCAGAGTCGAACTCTGGGCACACTGCCGCCTCCTCATTGGGTATCGCTACGTAATGATGCCTCGTCGATAAAAACAGTTGCTCTCCAATGACCGCTACTCGCGTGGCTCACTAGACATGCACTTGTAGTTCTCGCTGATAAACAATATAGGCCTTGGCAATATTACTTGATAGATAGATCGCAGATCCTGTGAAGACAACACCTGGAAGGATTGGAAAAGGTTGCGTCATTATGTCGCCTGCCAAAAGCAGGATAATCGCAGATGTATGAACAATATAATGCCGCCTGGCAGAGCGCTCAGGTATAAAATGCTTCATGGAGGGAAGTTGAGTGTTAAGACGGCGTCTTTTAAGCACGATCGCCTGCAGATGGTACCAGCATAGAAAAGGCAAAACCCTGTAGATAATGCCAATTGGGATGGTCAAGCCAACGCCGATGAGAAGCAGAATACCTATGACAACATCCCGCTCCGATACTACCCATATCGCTGCCGCAAGCAACAGGCACCCGATACCGGTCCCTATGAACAAAATGGTTGAATCAATAATAGACCGTTTTCTTTGAATCATAATCACAAGAATCCCTACTGCAATGAGGCATAAGAGGAACACAACGCCTGAGATACTTGATTTGAAAACCGGCTCATTAATAAAGATAGATAGTGTGAAGAACGTCAATAGAATGACCACAGATGGTGCATAAATCTGTTGAAGCAACAACGGAATTTCACGAGTGACATAGAAGATTGGCACGAGCTTGAACAGCACAGAAAAAAGCACGATCCCCATCCACCCCATCAACCCCCAGGAAAGGTGAACGGTAACCACCTGTTGCATATCATTCAGTGTCACCTTCCCTGCCAAGGAGAGCACTAGGAGTATGCCGAGCAACGCAGTCGGGATCACTGAAAACCAACCCAGCCCCAGTTGTAAAGTGATCTTGATGGGTACGGTCTCTCCTTTTATCGCGAGACTTGCAGCCACAAGAAAAATGGAGAATCCAACGCTAATCAAAACTGCCCCAAGCATTAACAGTTCGTGATTTAAGAAGAAAAATCCACCACTGAGTGAGATTGCACCCAGTGCTAAACTAAGATTCACGATGCTACTCACTAGCATTACGGAAGGCAGTGGCGTACCGACCACTACCGGCAGTAGCTGAAACATTGCCCCGGTCATAACCTGTGCTAGAAAGCCCACAGTAACGAGATGCGTCAATGCCAGCGCCAACGGACTCCAGCGCGATACGAAGAGATCCTGGCCATTGAAGATCAGAAGCAGACCTATCGCCACAGAAAAAAGCGCTGCACTAAAGAAGAACTTGAAAGGAACAAACAATGGCGGCGCTTGTTCCAGGGAAAGTCCCGATGTATTGATCACCTGACTAGCCCGAATCGGTAACCGGAGGATGCCCTGTGTGCCAGATGCGAATAAAACACTCACCATTCGACCACCGGCTATCCCATGAAAAATCCATCTGTTTCAGAAGAGAATAGAGTGGGAAGGGCTCTCGATTGTGGCGTACACAGAGCCAATCCTCCTTTGACAAGGTGTCAAGCATATCAAGGATGCGTTCGAGAGGAACCGGCGGCTCCAGCTCACGTACATCCAGCTTACGTTCCATCATGATGCCTCTGAGATCCTCCTCGATACCACCTCCTCGAGCGTCTGTACGGTTCTGTCTGCCATCGGATAGAGCACACTCTCTTCTTTCGAATTATGCTGTTGTATCATCATAAGGAGTGTCTCAGATGCGCCAAGTCCATTATCCCGTGACTGCTCGGTTATAGCAGTTCGCAGAACGTTAACGAGGTGTCGTATCTGATCATGCTCCATGGTCATGACTCTGACTGGACCGCTGGCAGATGCAGTCGCTTCCTCAATCGCAGGAAAAAGGACATCTTCTTCAATAGAAAAATGACGCTCCATCATCTCATCGAATGAATCAGCGATTAACCAGGCATCTTCCCACTCAGACTTGCTAATCGCCCTTTCTATCTCGACAAAAACCTGATCAATACACCGATGATCTTCAGTCATCGACTGAGATATCTTATTCATAGAAATGCTCCCGCTGTCTTTACATTGATTCTCGATCCATTTCGATCTCTGGCCTTGACATGTGTCAATCCTAATATTTAAAAATATTAGGTAGTTGTAATTAACCACATGTATAAGAATATCGGGCATATTCACTTTCATGGAAGAGAAAACAGATGCAAGATCATTCCCACGAGATTTTTCTCGAAGAGAAACCCCGACAGGCTCAACAACCACGAAGATGCGAAATGATGCGAGCGGAGATTGGCCACGAGGTCAGAAATGGATCAATCAGAATTTGGATCACAATATGCTGCTGTGCAGTGATGATCCGGTATTGCCCCTGCTGAAGGAAGCCGGCGAGTCGATCTATGTAATTTCCAACAATCCAACCGCGAAAATACTGCACGGCTGATTATTAACCATGTGGAGGCTGATGGCTTTCCGGTGGTGGAAGTATCGCTGCACGAAACCGACAGCGCACTGGCAAGCTATCGAAAACCTTGATTCAGCAGCTTAGGGGCATACCCGCACCGGCTATTGATGGATGCGTCACGAGATGACGCACCCATCCATTAATCCGGCGACTAAGGATGTCGTGTTAATAATATCGGCGATCAACTGATTTCGTTGTAACCGCGCTCTTCGTGCAGAACGATATCCAGACCTTCGATCTCCTCTTCCTTATTGACTCGAAGACCGATCAGCGCATCCACCAGCTTGAGAATGCCCAGGGTGACCACGGCGGTAAAGACGATGGTGACAACAACCCCGATGAACTGCACCCAGAGTTGGCCGCCCATGGAGGTTATGCCATCCGCAAAGCCGTATCCGGAAAAGATTCCCAGCGATGTGGAGGAGAATACACCCGCCAATAAGGT
>JAHRHW010000184.1 GCA_019100305.1 Candidatus Thiodiazotropha taylori
AAGAGAATCAATGGCTGATATGGGCTTGAAACGAGCGCAGGCGGAGTTCGGTAAAACGCCGATAATGCAGGCCTATATCGAGCTCTATGATCATCTGTTGTCAGGTCGTTGAGCACGAGAGCGGAGCGTCCTGATGGCTGATCGTTTGGCCTTAATGCAGTTTGTGGGTAGTCGTCATGAAGCCTTTACATAAAAAACCAGCGTATTGGATTACAGCGCTTCTTGTGATCGTCCTGTTGGCGACCAGTCAGGTTGTGATTGCCAAGTCAGCGGCAGGCGCGCTGAAAAAGATGGATCGAAATGGTGATGGCCGGCTGAGTTATGACGAGTGGCGTAAAAAGCGTCTCTTCAAGCGCATTGATCTTAATGGTGACAGCTTCCTTGATATTCCAGAGTTGAAACGCTTTTTTGGTGAGCCGGTTGCGAATCGGCCGGCGCAGGTTCTGCCCGACAGTAAAACCATCAGTGCCATAAGACGATCGAAATTCGATGATCCTCAGGATCTGAAAGATAAAGGCCTGGTTCCCACCGGGCTTTATCCTGTCTGGCCTGATGATATAGGTTGTCGTGGTATCGATGAGACATATGCTATGGACTACTCCCATAAGCGACCTAAGGAGGCCTATCATGGAGGTATCGACCTGCCTGCACCATTTGGTACGCCTGTGTTAGCTGCGATGGATGGTGAAGTTGTGGCGATCTATGATGCGGCCGATAGCAATCCCCGGGGAGTAGAGATTGTACTCAGGCATTTACCGGAGCAAAGTGGTTTACCACTCTATCTCTATTCCCGATATACCCATTTCGATCGTGTGCCGGAATTGGTGATCGGTCAATCAGTCCGTATGGGTGATATTCTAGGCGAGACGGGTAATAGCGGAGTGCTTGGTTGTGAGCTTAAAGGCAAACCCTGCTGGGGAAGAACGCGACGCCCCGCACTCCATTTTGATATTCTCTATTCAGATCGGCCGGAGTACTACGATACAGGAAGCGTTCTGATTCCTGTAAATGGAAACTGGATGGATCCCAATGCGCTTTATCGTAACAGCATGCCTGTGGATACTGAATCAATGAAGGCACTGTCGGCAAGTGAGAAGGCTGTTTCAATTGCTTACAAACAGACCGATGGTGGGGTGTTTCCAGCAGATAGCAAAGCTATTTGGCCCTATGCTTGTTGGAAAAAATGATCTAAGGAGCTGTTCGCTGTTTGATGGATAGGGAGTCTGTATGAAATTCATAACGATCGAGCGCATTGAGGGTTGATCTCTAGGGACAGGATGATGATGCAGAGTCGAGATAGAAAAGAAGGATCGCTTGGCAGGAAACTCCACAAACTCCTCCACAGGCAACTGCCGCTTGGTAAAACGCTTGGTAGTGAAAGATCCTCGTCATTCACTGGATTGGTGTTGTTTGCTGCATTCTGTGTTCTGGTGGTTGTGAGTGCCTACTATCTTGGTCTGGTTGAAGGGGTGCTGTTTGCTGTAGTCTTTTGTGTGATTGCACTTCTGATTCTGATGGATTCTGCAAACAGGACTAACAAGCGTAGCGGGATTAGAATCAAGGGATTTCATGACGATGAGTGAGAGTGGAGATGGTGATTACCATACTCATGACTTCGAGTCAGTGAAACTGACTTAATTTGCAATTTTTATAATATGAAGATATTCACTGGTCTCACGATGTCGCTCTTGCTTGCCGCAGGCGTTCAGGCGGAACTTTCCCATATCAACCAAATAGCAGATTTTACACAGACAGACATTACCGATACAGGGAGTGGTAATGGCCAGCAGTTTCGCGCCCCTGTTGCTGTGTCGAATTCACTTGTGACGATGAGTGGCAACGATAAGCAGCTTGAGATGATCTCACTGCTCGCCTCCTCTAGCTATATGAATACAAGCCTTGTTAATGGTACAGGTACCACTGGGGTCTTGAGAGGTGTCAACAAAATTGCCAGTGAGATGTTTGGTGGCTATACACTCCTTGAGTATCAGGGGTGGAGAAAACATCCGAAAAAATATTCGAATGGGAACAAACTACCCGATCTTGATCGGCTGAAAAGTGCCATATCGAGCCGTTCTTCCGCCTGGTTGAATGTGGGCTGGTACCGATACCACAGGCAGAAAAACGAGTACAGGAGAACCGGTGGTCATTGGGTGACTCTGGTGGGGTTCGATGAAGATCGTCTGGTTATTCATGATCCGGCACCCAGGGCCGGATCATCTTTTGCGAATGAGTTTGTTGAATTCGAGGTTATCGAAGATGGGCTTCTGGTAGGAGACAAAGCAGGATTGCCTGTTGAGGCGAGAGGCTATCTGAAACTTGGTAACGGGTTTCATATCAAGCGAGGCGCTGACTTCGCGATACTCGATGGCGTTGTCTTCTTCGCGCTCTGAGGCGGCAGGCTCAGCTTCAGCTTACGTGTGCCCTTAAATCAATAGCTTAACGCTATCTATGCATTGACTACCGCTCCTCATGAGTAGCAGGAATGCGCACGCCTTACGCATTGGGCCGATACTGATTGGTCTACACTTTAAGCAGAATCAGTCCGGAAATAACCAATTCGATAAGAACAAGAGGATATGTCATGGAAACTAATCCAGTCGCCTGGTTTGAGATCTATGTTGAAGATATGCAAAGAGCGCGAAATTTTTACCAGTCTGTACTGAATGTAACGTTGCAAAAGTTGGATGATCCTACAAACTCGGGGCTGGAGATATGGTCGTTTCCTTCTGATGAGGAACACTATGGCGCACCTGGGGCACTGGTGAAAATGGAGGGGATGTCAGCTGGAGGTAACAGTACGCTGGTCTATTTTGCTTGTGAGGACTGCGCGATAGAGGAGTCCCGTGTGGAAGAGGCGGGAGGTCAAATTCATCAGGCCAAAACGGAAATCGCTGAATATGGCTGTGTTTCAATTGTGGTCGATACGGAAGGCAATATGTTTGGACTTCACTCTGGAGGATAAAAGATCCTCACTGACACCAGGGTCAGCGTGACATTTATGGTGTTAGTCGTTTCATAGGGTTAAGGGGGAAGATATGAGTCAGCTCTACTCATCAATACGATTCATTGTAGTTCTCCTGCTGGCGGTCGCGCTCACTTCCTGTACAGCAGGAGATTCGCAGTTCACAGCAGAGAGTCCTGCAGGATTCTTCTGGGGCCTCTGGCATGGTGTGATCTCGGTAATCAGTCTGGTGATCCATCTGTTCAATGACAATGTGGTTGTCTATGAACTGGACAACAGTGGGGGTTGGTACGATTTTGGTTTTCTGCTCGGAGTGATCATGGTCTGGGGTGGCGGTTGTCATGCCAGTTGCAAGACGAAGCAGGAGAGGGAAAGTGATCAAGAGTGGGATGAGATTGGAGACAAAGTCGAAAAGAAAGTGATGCGCAGGCTGAAGGCGTGGGCAGAGGAGGATGAGTCCACCGGGTCTGATGGAGAGTGGGAAGAGATCAGCGAAAAGGTCGAGAAGAAACTTAAGCGCAAGATCCGCGAGTGGGCGGAGAAAGATTGATTATAAGAGACTCGGTCGATAGTGACCTGAACGCGCTGGTTGAACTCCATCGGGAGGCATTTGGCGAAACCGAAGGCGATCGCGTAGCCAGGCTGGCAGTTGAGCTGTTGCAGGATTCCACGGCTCGGCCCCTGATCTCCCTGGTAGCGTCTGTAGATGGCTTGGTAGTGGGGCATGTCATCTTCAGTACAATCTCGGTTGAGGGGGATGCTGAGAGATCAGGCTATATTCTGGCGCCGCTGGCTGTCCATCCGGCATTCCAGAGGCGGGGAATTGGAACTGCATTGATCAGGCGAGGGATAGAGAGGCTGACTCAACTCAAGGCAGACTATGTTCTGGTGCTTGGTAATCCGGATTACTATCAACGTGCAGGGTTCACAGCGACTCATACAATTTTACCGCCCTATGAACTCGACTATCCGGAGGCCTGGATGATATTACGATTGAACCAAGATGGCGTTGGTGAAACTAAAGGTGTCGTACGGTGTGCAAAAGCACTTTGTTGGCCGGAACTCTGGTAAACGAATTGATCTGCCTGAAGGTGTCCACTCCAGCCGAAAGAACAGTGATGCATAGTGCGAGTGACTGTTTTTGAAAATGGTCATCCTGTGGTGAATTGAAATTGTTCAGTGAGAGGGGGCCGGATACGGATATCTTCGATAGATTTGCTGTGATGGAATATGAGATCGATTTATAACAGTTCTTTTGTATGCTCCCATTTCATGAATGGTTATTCATAACGGAAGAATGAACAGGCTTCAGGGTAAAGACTTACATGCGTATTACTTTATTGAGACATGGCAGTCCCGATTTTGAGTGGCAACGGAAGGTTCGGGGATCTGAATTTAAGTCGTTGGAACGGGAGTATGACAACGCAACGATTAACGATCGACCTCCAAAGGATAGTGTTGAGCAAGCATCGCAACATTTTTTTGTTGTCTGCAGTGATCTTAACCGTTCCGTGGATTCCGCGGCAGCGCTAGGGGTAGAGCGGATTGATCTCTCGGAGCGGTTGTTTCGTGAAATGAACCTGCCCTATTTTGACAAGGTGTCGGTCAAACTTCCGCTGGAGATCTGGGTGATCGTTCTGCGTACTCTGTGGTTCATGGGATTCTCAAAGAATAGCGAGTCCTATCGTGCCGCCAGGTCGAGAGCAAAAGTGGCTGCTGAGAGATTGATCGAGCTGGCGTCGGAACATCGATCCGTATTATTGGTTGGGCATGGCTTTATCAATCACTATATCGCCAAGGAGTTGGTGGGTAAGGGATGGATTGGTCCATCCAGTCCTGGCAGAAAGTACTGGGAGTACGGTACTTACGAATTGATGTTTGCAACAGAATGAGTGCAAGATTGTTACGATTCAGATATGGCTAAATCGTTACAGGCATTGATGTCGCATCTGCCCCAGACCGGTCGTGTTGAATGGATTGGGGTAAGGCCGGCACGTGGTGAAACCATGCGCTCGCTCGATTCAGTTAGGATAGAGATCGGTACGGGACTGGTGGGTGATCGCTTCAAGGGGCGCGCCTCAAGTGCCAGGCAGGTGACACTGATTCAATATGAGCATCTTCAGGTGATAGCCGGATGCCTCCACCGTAAGAGTGTTCAACCAGAGATCTTACGTCGAAATATTGTGGTATCGGGCATCAATCTGTTGGCCTTGAAAAATAAGCGTTTCCAGCTTGGAGAGGCAGTCCTTGAATTCCAAGGGCTTTGTCACCCCTGCAGTAAGATGGAGCTGGCTTTGGGGGAGGGCGGCTATAATGCAATGCGCGGTCACGGGGGGATCGTTGCAAGTGTCTTACAGGCCGGAAAAGTCGATCTTCTGGATAAGGTTGTTTCATTGGGTGATGTGACGAATTGTTGACAAAAAATAACAATCCGTTTGGAAAACAGGAAGATCCAGTGTGGATTTCAAGATTGGTTGATGATCCGCGTGATTTCTTTTCGTTGTTTGATTCATAAAACCGCTTATTAGTGCTGCAAAACTGACCCGGAAGCTGTCGGTTTCTCTGGTGGTGTATTACAATGCCGGTGCCGACAAACAGGTTGGTCAGTCTGTAATTCTTAAGTTCTAGGGCCTGTTAACACAAATCCAATTGGCCCTGTTGTGCCTGAAAAAGCGCCAATCAAGGCGCGAGGAGAGAGGTTTGGTGATTCCAAATGAACGACGAGCAACGCCGAGTGGCGCTTTTTCAGGCGCAACCCGGAGGGCTGGGGCTATTTTTCCGCCCAGCGGCGTTATCATTCGCTCATGTAGAACAACTACACATCGCTCATTCTGCCTTGCTGGACAAAAAAATAGCCCCAGCAGGGCCGATTGGATTAGTGTTAACAGACCCTAGGAGCTGTATCATGAGTGAACTCTACTCAGAGCATCCTGTCATGTTCAAAAACAATCCGATAGGGTTTATTGTTTCTATTATCCTGATACCGGTGTTTGGTATCGGTTTGGTTATACTGCTTGTCTGGCATCTGCAAAACAAAGCCTCCAAATTAACCATCAACGATACTGAAATCCTCTATGAAGAGGGGCTTCTGAGCAAGGAGCGCTCTGAGATCAATATCAGCAGTGTGAGAACCACCAAGGTGAAACAATCCTTTTTCGATCGAATTTTCGGTGTTGGTGCGATCGAAATCTACACCGCTGGCGATAGCCCGGAAATCGTTGCAAAAGGACTGCCTGATCCAAACAGGATCAGTGAGATTATCCGTCCCAGGAAAGATGATCAATGATCGGTGAGACTGACAAAAAGGATAAGCGTGAGTCGCGAACCATTGCGATTGTGCTGATTGCCATGTTGTTGGTACTTGGGGTTGTTCTGCTGTTGATGTTGCCTGAACTCTCGGAACTCGCCAGGATCCACCTGAGCCCGGGATTGGGCGTCAAGGATTCTGCTGTTATCTCATTTTTTGTCTCTGTTGTTCTGCTGATAGTGTTTGCGCTCTTTTCCGGTGATGGGCTGATTGGTGAGATTCAATTCATGATCCCTGGGTTTTTTCTGTTTTTTGTATTGAACTGGTTATTGATAGCCTGGGTGTTTTAGATCACTCTTTCATGACCGCTTGAGACAAGATGGTAGAGACTGTCGATCGTTACATAGCCGAACTGTCTGAGGAGCGTAAAGCAAGATTTATGCTGCTTCATCAGATGATTGTCGATGAGTACCCGGATGCGGTTGTCGATATGCACTACCGGATGCCAACCTATCGGTTGGCTGAAGGTTGGGTCGCGTTGGCCAATCAGAAAAACTATATCTCGCTCTATACCTGCAGCGCAGCACACATCGAATCCTTCAAGACAGACTATCCGCAAATCAAGACAGGCAAGGGGTGTATCAATTTCAAGGATAAGGATCCTCTGCCGCTCGATGACCTGCTGTCGGTGGTTCGCCACGCCATCTCCAGGCCGAAAGGGGCTTGATCATGGCGTCTTCATCCAGTTGATTGTGTGGATCGGCTGACTGTTACAAATAACCAGGCCATTTATACAATTGGTTACAGTAACCCGCCTTAAGATTTCCTAGGCTTGTCAATGTGGGCAGGCTTATCTGACTCGCCATAGACGCCCCCGTTGTTATGTGCGTTGTGTCTACTCGATAGCAATGGCCTGCTCTGCGATCAATCCAGCTCAAGCGATGGGCAGGAGTGATCAGAATGGAATCCTGTGTTCAGCTCAGTGGTAGCTAATTGGAGTCTCCAATGCAACGGTACAAGTCAAACAATGGACATCACCATAAGGCCTTATAAGCAATCGGATTACCAATTCTGTGAAGCCCTGGTTGCTCAGGCCTGGGGCTTTGATGAGATTTTCAAGCCCGCAGAAATGTCGGCTTTGGCGAAGTGCCTCTATACCCGGGGCTCTCTGGTCAGCAGCAATTACTGCAGGGTTGCGGAAGATGACGGCCGCTTGGTCGGGTTCATTTTCGGCTATAATGAATATGCAGTTAAGCCTAAAAGCAAGTTGTTGTTCACACTGCAAATATTATGGCGTCTGCTGACAGTTAGCGGGCATGGACCGGATGATAAGAAGAGACTGATTCGGGCAATAGAAGAGCACCAGAAAAACAGAGCGGCCATTGTCGGGCAGGGCAGAAGTGAAATTGTGTTGTTTGTGGTGGCCGATGACTATCAGGGAGTGGGTGTCGGCAGTAGTCTGTGGTGCGGGTTTGAATCTCATTGCAAGTCCGACAGTGTGCAGGAGATCATTGTCGAGACCAACCGGTTGGGCGCCAGTGGGTTCTATGAAAAATTGGGGTTTGAACTGATCGCGGATTTTGATTCACCTCTGCATGAATATGCCACCAAAGGTGGTCAGGCCTGTATGTATGAATATCAGACTGGGCAATCGTCGGGGAGATGTTGAGAGCTGGATAAAGGGATATCCGTTGGGCTGGGCGACTTAAACAGGGATGTGTTATGAGCGCAATTTCAACAAGACACTATCAACTGATTCTGCAAATTCTGTTTGCTGTTGGGATTCTTTTCTCAATTCTGATCTTTTATGTCAAACCACCATTGAATTATGTATGCCTCACATTTATGGGGGTTGGTCTGATTTCCGGTTTGCTGGTGTTGGAAGAGATCCAGCAAAAGCTGTTCAGATCGCTGTTTTTGCTGCCCATTTTCTGGCTGGTGGTAATCATCTCTCTGGCGGTGGCAAAAGTGCTGAGTCCTTATGTTTAACCGATCTGCCGTGAGTTTTTTAATATGAAGCCGCAAATCAGGTATCTGGATTCAGAGTGTGAGTTCTATACCGAGGAGCAATGCCATATCATCGAGCTGAACAATAGCTCTGAGGATCCGCAATGCTCCATCGCCAGAGCAAGGGTTGAGCCCGGTGTGACAACCTGCTGGCATCGCTTGTCGGAAACGG
>JAHRHW010000185.1 GCA_019100305.1 Candidatus Thiodiazotropha taylori
GTTGTTGATCCAGGCAACCCCGTCGGGTTCACGCAGCACGCCATCCTGGTTCTCGGTTTGGGAGATCAGTGCCGGGTCCTCTTCGGTGGCATCGATCTGGGTCAAATCCACACTGCCGGCGGAGAACTCATTGACCACTGAGCCATCGGTCAGGTCGACGAGCGCGATATGGTTGTTCTCCTGCAGGGTGACCACAGCGATGTTGTTGCTATTGATGTCCACATACTCCGGTTCAGGATCCCCGGGGTAGAGTGCATTCAGTTGGGTCAAGTCAACTGTCGAGGTGGTCCAGTTCGCAGGATTGCTATCAGAGGTATTCACGATGACCAGGGTGCCTGCCGGTGCCTGGGGTGGTACCCCATCACCAAGATCTTCGTCACGTTCGTTTTCAATGACTACAGCGGCATAATTGCCATCCGGACTGATCGCCACCGAATCGGGCTGTCCGCCGAGATCGATCTGTCTGACGGAAGATTGGCTGGTGATACCGATCACTTCAAGATGGCCTGAAACATTGACGAAATCGGCTGAGGTGTTGACACCGACCAGGGCGTAGTCCCCCTTTACTGCAACGGAGGTAGGTTCGCCAGAGAGACCCAGTGTGCCATCAGCAAGTGGATTTTCAGGATCGGTCAGATCGACAAATCCAACCTGCTCCTGAGGGCTGTCCGTGTAGACCAGTGTCATACCGTCTGCTGTCGCTGCAACAATCTCAGCAGCCGTCTCGTCATCGATATTGCAAGTAGCATCCAGCTGGGAGCAGACAGGGAAAGAGGCAATCCGGTTGAAGTTTTTGGATTGATTCACTGTTGTTGGTGAACAGACAAATGAAGTTTCGATGATTTCACCACTATCCAGGGTATTGCTACCATCTGCATCCTGGCCAGAGTCGATGCGAACACCACCTTGAAAACAGTTGCTGTCACCCATTGGCAACACGGTTTGTAAAATCAGACTATTGAGACCGTTACTGCCGTCGCTTCCGTCATCTCCGTCACAGGCTGTGAGAGAAAGTGCTGTAGCGATACAGGCCACGAGTGTTTTTGTTTTGCTATGCATAGGAATCTCATTGGTTATTAATCGGATTGCAAGAATGTCTATTCTGTAAACAGCAGATGAATTTTTAATAACAGATAGGTTTCAGTAAGATGAAGCTGAGCAGTGGCAGCCTTGATCCGGACTGCCAAGTGATTCCATTAGGGAGTTGAGAGACCTATCAAGGGCGGGTTGCAGGAATGCCGCCCTAAGCGGATAACCACAAACCGGCGGGGGTTGTCAGCAACCAATAGTCACTCCTGGATTGACACCATTGGCAGACGCTTCGAAATACATAGCACGAAGAGAGTGTATTAAATGGAAAGCAGTGTAATGTCTACCAGCTGAAGCGTTTTTGGTTAGTGTAGATTTCTGAACTATCGAAAATATTTATTCTTATCACCCTCTTCCATGAGCCGAGCGGGAGGCGTTCTCTATTCATATTGGTAATCTTATTTTTGTTGTGGGTCGCCTTGTGATTGGTTTCACTACCTTTTGATATATCAAACTTTCTCGTGAGAAACCAAGTTTTACTTTACAAGACTGGAAAAGACATGGAGATCTGTCCGCTTAGTTTTGCTGTAGACTCTGAGTTGCCTGATAAACCTCCCCCGCCATCTTATTCGACCAGCCGATCAGATGTTTTTTCAGTTGCGCCCTGTTTTGCTTATCCAGAAAGGCATGCAGTGGCTGAATCCCCTCGTCCAGATTGCGCCACATCACCAACAGCTTCTCAAGAACATCAAGATGGGTGATCCCCTCCACCTCCGCATCACAGGCATAGATATGTCCATGGGGCAGAATATGCTGACTCTCAGCATAGAGATACTCATGGACATTTTGCAGCCTGATCTCACCTCTCTGTTTGAGTAGCTCACTGATCGTTGGCAGAGTGGTCGGCAGTTGCGGGCAGCTGGATTCGATATTCTGTAAGCGCGGTAAAAAAGCACTCTTTCCCCGCACATCGCTGGCGTAGTCGAAGCCAAGCTCCTGTTGCAGACGCAGCAGATAAGGGTTGGTTTGCCAACCGGCTGACGCCATGCAATTTGGCTGATCACCAAACAGCTCAGTGTAACTGTCGACAGCCTTCATCAATTCGCTGCGGGTCCAGGCTTCATCGGCATGGGCCAATCCCGCCAACCAACGGCCACGATCATGACAAAGGATACCAGTTTCATGACCTGCAGCAGCCACTGAACGCATCCTATCACCGGCCTCATCGATAATCCGTGGTGACTTCAGCAGCAGGCCGTAGAGGCGTGACCTCAGGAGCAGATGAGGATACCAGGGCTGCTGGATCCGATTAAACAGCCGGCCGCTTTTATCCGGGCCAGTGGCAAAGAAGAAACTGGCTTTTACCTGGTACTGATCAAACAGCTCGAGCAGTGCGGGCACACCCTGAACCGCGCCAACCAGTGTGTTGACCGCAACTCTCAGCCCAAGCTTCATACGGATTCTAAATATCGGCAGAGCAGCCCGTTGGTCACCGCTTCGGCAGGTAACTTAACCCGTACCTGATACCCCCCACCAGGCGCTTCATGCATCTGATTGCCATGTCTGTCTTCCATTCTCTCCAGCACGAAATCCCGGTTACCATCGGGTGTCATCAGCTCGAGCCGGTCTCCGACACGGATTTTGTTTTTAACATCCATTTCCACCAGACCACTCTCCGGATCGATGCCTGTTATCTCACCGACAAACTGCTGGCGCTCAGTCTGGGAACTGCCGAATCGGTAGTTCTGCAGCTCATCTGACTCGTGCCTCTGGTAGAATCCATCGGTGTATCCCCGATTGGCCAGACTCTCCAGATCCGCCATCAATGCTGGCTGGAAAGGACGGCCCGCTACCGCATCATCGATTGCCTTGCGATAGACCTGGGTGGTGCGGGCCGTGTAGTAATGGGACTTGGTTCGACCCTCGATCTTCAGACAATCGATACCGATCTCCACCAGCCTGGCTACATGTTCAACGGCACGCAGATCCTTTGAGTTCATGATATAGGTGCCATGCTCATCCTCGAACACCGGCATCTGTTCACCGGGACGCCCTCCCTCTTCAAGATAGTAGACCTGATCAGCGGCGCCGTGCCTGGTCACATCGGCCGGCCCGGTGTTGAGTTCAGGTCCAGCGACCGGCTGGGAGAGCTTGTAATCCCAGCGACAACTGTTAGTGCAGGTTCCCTGGTTGGCATCACGATGATTGAAGTAGCCCGACAGCAGACAGCGTCCTGAGTAGGCGATACAGAGAGCGCCATGAATGAATACTTCCAGCTCCATGTCCGGACAGTGTTGACGAACCTCCGCCACTTCATCCAGTGACAGCTCCCGGGAGAGTATCACCCGGCTCACCCCCTGCTGTTGCCAAAAACGTACCGCCTCCCCATTCACCGTGTTCGCCTGCACCGAAAGGTGAATCGGCATCTCCGGCCAACGCTCCCGCACCATCAGGATCAAGCCGGGATCGGACATGATCAGGGCATCCGGTCCCATTGCAATGATCGGTTCAAGATCCTTGATGAAGGTCTTCAGCTTGGCATTGTGAGGCATCACATTGCAGGCCAGATAGAATTGGCGTTGCAAGGCGTGCGCCTCGGCAATCCCGGTAGCCAGGTTTTGCTCCAGAAAATCGTTGTTTCTGACCCGCAGGCTGTAACGGGGCAACCCCGCATAGACCGCATCGGCACCATAAGCAAAAGCATAACGGGCGTTTTTAAGGGTGCCGGCTGGTGCCAGCAGTTCTGGTTGTTTAGCCATAATTGGTTTGATCAGCCTAAGGAACTTGTGAACGGGCCCGGGGCGAAAAGTGTGACAATCAGAATGCACCGACTCAAGCTGATTGCGTGGTGCATTCAGGCATCAACAGGTTGGTTCATGACCGATTCATTGACCCCTCAGCGCAGTGTGACTTGATAGGTCTCGACAATGGTACCCAAAATCAGTCGCTCCCTTTTGACTGACAACTTGACGACGTCACCGACCTCCCGGTCCATCAGGGCTATGCGCAGATCTGCATAGCTCTCAATCGGTTGATCATCCACGGATACCAGAAGGTCTTTCTCTTTGATGCCGGCTTCCGCGGCACCGCTGTTGTCAACGAATCCATTGACACTGGGCGGGGAACTCTCCACATCCAGGAATACCCCCAGTTTACCACTGGGTGGCAGTTTTTGTTCATCGGCCAGGATCAGATAATCGGCCAGTTCAGGATTCAGCTCAGGGAGTGAATTTACATTCAGTACAATCGCCTGACTCGCATCCACCCGACGTGACAGACGGCTCGGTATGCCATCCCCATAGATCAGATGACCAGCACCGGCCAGAATTACCAGATGGCCCTGGGGATTATCCTCAATCCACTCCGCCGCACGCTCCGCCATCGATTCATCCCAGAGCAACTGGACGTCGAGAAAACGCTCGAAATCCCGCCCTTCCCGATGGGGGTGTGCCTCATAGATGGTTTTCAGGCGTTCATGATAGCTGTCGTTATCCCGGGCGACCTCAGAGGGTAATCTGGCCTGCTGCTCCGGGCTGAGGCTCTCGATCCCCTCCCGACTTACCTGGTCTGTGATTTCACGCTCCAGATTGAGCGCGATCATGGGAATCCCATGCTCCCTGGCAAAACTGAAAATCGGACGGTAGAGCCGATAGTCGAAACGCCAGCGATTGAAATATTCGGTGCCGCGGATCAGATCGGCTTCATCGATCTCACCGGCAATATACTGGTCCAACACACTCTGGTAGGGTTGAAAAAAGAACTCCAGCCCGATCGCCAGGTCTGGATGTTTGGCATGCAGGCCCTTGATGATCGCCAGCTGGTTGAGATGGTGCTGGTACTGATCGTGAGTTTCACCCACATAAACCACGCGTTTATCCGAGACCTTTTCAATCAGTCCAGAGACATCGATTAAAGCGGACATATCAACAACAGAATCCTGGGTTTTCTCCTCAGCCAGGGATCCTGTCATCAGGCCGGTGAGGAGAATGAAAAACAGAGTGTTACGCAGCACGATGATCTCCGGCAGCAGAAGGCTGTTTAAATTGTTGTGAAACCACTTTTTCAGTTGAACAATGTTGCGCCTCAGAGGATTCTATCCTACTGCTGCTCCAGTACAACTCGTGCCCGGTTCAGACGATTCGCCCAATCATAGCAAAGTAGTCGGGAAATATGGGGGTTAAGACCAGTAAATGGACAATACGTTTCATATCCCTTAGCCGACAAAAGCCGTCTCAGAGATTTTGGCCAAGCTCTGATACGCTCATGTAAGTCACGCTCATCAATGGAAAAAAGTCAGTTCGTTATGGATACATGTTTTGACACAAACAATTCAACATGGAAACTGGTCGGGTTTTTACTGCTGCTCTCACTATCCCCCAGAATGGCGGCAGATACACTCCAGATTGACCTGCCCAGACAGCGTCTCACAGCAGAGCAGCTGGCCGTGGTTGTCAACGATCAGGATCCCCTCAGCCAGCGAATCGGTAAATACTATTTAGAGGCTCGGGGCATCCCTGCCACCAACCTGCTGCAGGTCAGCTTCAAACCAGGGACGAAGACTCTTGCGCCACAGCCGTTCCGCGAGCTCCGGCAAAAGCTACTGGAAATCACACCACCGGCCATCCAGGCGTACGCCATCACCTGGATTGCTCCGTTCCGGGTCGGCTGCATGTCGATCACATCCGCACTCGCAGTCGGCTATGACAAGGCCTGGTGCTCAGATCACACCTGCGCCTCAACCCGACGCAGCCCCTACTACGACTACCGAGGGGTCACACCGTACAGCGATCTCTCGATCCGACCCAGCATCACCATTGCGGCAAACAACTTCTCAGAAGCCAAAGCCCTGATCGATCGAGGAATCGCTTCAGACGGCACGCTCCCGCAAGGGACTGCCTATCTGCTGAGCACCCAGGATAAACAGCGCAATGTCAGGGCAAAGGACTATCTGATGACCCGCCGTCTGATGCACAACTGGATCGACACCGAGGTATTGAGGGGCAATGCCCTGCGTGATCGCGAGGATGTGCTGTTCTACTTTACCGGTCGAACCCATATCGATGGATTGGAGACCTTGAAATTTCTGCCTGGGGCCATTGCCGACCATCTCACCTCCAGCGGCGGCGTACTCAGCGGCAGTAAGCAGATGAGCGCTCTGCGCTGGCTGGAGGCAGGCGCCACTGGCAGTTTTGGCACAGTGGTAGAGCCATGCAACCATCTCGCTAAGTTCCCCAATCCACGTCTGGTGATAGAGCACTACAGTCATGGCCAAACCCTGTTGGAAGCCTATTGGCGAAGTGTTGAACAACCCGGGGAAGGCCTGTTCATCGGTGAACCCCTGGCTGCACCATACGATAAGGTGGTTTTCCAAAGGAGCGCGACAGGCACCCGACTCATTACCCGAAATCTCACAGCCGGTCTCTATCGGCTGAGCCACTCAACCACACCGATCGGGCCGTTTCGGCACATCCAGCGCTTCCGGGTCAAACCCCATCAGCAGCGTTTTGATCTGTCTGGTGGCGAGCCGGGCTACTATCGGATTGAGTCACTGTAACTCTGTCCAATGATCGATCAAGCGGTTCTTTAACCTAAATTATCCCGATGCCGTGTTGGCAGAGGAGTCGATCGCCTGTTTTCTCAACCCGGTGCCAAACAGACCCAGCCCCATGCCCTTCATCACAGACATGAGTTTTACTGATTTCTGTTGCTCGAACATAACGATCCTGAACAGATCCATCAGCGCAGCCATGAAATCGAATAAGACAAAACCGGGGAAGCGAAACAGTTGCTCTCGCCAGATACGGGTACGGTTACGATAGATGGTAAAGCGACGCCTGGCAGGGTGGTTCCAGGCAAAGAAATGACGGCCGAGAAAGTGGTGTTTGGTCTGTGCACCAAGATTGTGGCGTAATACGGCATCCCGCACGGCGACGATTCGGTATCCGGCCTCGATGGCTCTCAGGCAAAAATCCACATCCAGATAGTCGATGTCGAACGATTCCCGAATCATACCGATCTCATCGAACAGCTCCGCCTTGATGAGGCTACCGGAACTGATGGCAATGAAGATATCCTGCAGTATGGGCTGGCCGGAAAAGCCGACCTTGGCAAATCTGGGCCGATGGTATTCTCCGCCAGGAGCTGTGACAAACAGGGCCTCTCTGTTGACACTCTGTTCCAGGTACTTGGGAACAACAATCCCGGTTCCAGGATCGGTTGGATAGTTCTGGTTGGCTTGCACGAGTTGCTCAACCATTTGCGGATCGGCACTGCTGTCATCGTCCATCAACAGAACCCAGTCAGCATCCTCGTCAAGTGCGCGTCTTATCCCCAGATTCTGGGCTTTTGCAAGCCCCAGGTTATCCCCATTCTGAATCAGAGCAATCTGCTCTGGGTGGGCTTGGGCAATCGCGCTGACCCGGTTTTGCGCCTCCGTTTCAGTACTGTTATCGACAATCACCACCAAAGCGACCTGATGCAGATAGCTCTGCAGCGACGCTGCGAAGCTTTGATCAATATTGTAGGTGACCGTGACAGCGACTATTTTTGCAGCAGAAGATTCAGACATCAGACTATTATCGCTGATCTTGGCAAGCTGAGTCACATTGGAATTTCTGTCGCAGGGATTTCACTCGATTACCAGTCAATTGCATGCCGATCTGCTCACCGGGCTTGTAAATAGAGGAAGTTTAAAAAACCAATGCTGAAGCACTGGAGAGCGACGATTATTACCACTATAATGCTAGTTTGAGACAATACCAATTCAGCTTAATCCATTGATAAACCTAGAATTCTGAGAGAATGAAAATGCCTGAAAGCACAGACGATATGCATCTGGAAAGCAGTTGTGATGCTGTCATCAAATCGAGCACCAGATTCAGCCCCGAATCTTCGGACGAGGTCCGCCAACTGGTATTGCAGATCGACGACCCGACCTTTCGCTATGCAGCCGGTCAATCCATCGGGGTACTGGTCCCAGGTCCTCACGCCTTCGGCAATGAGTATCACCACCGCCGCTACTCGATCGCCAATCCGATCCAGACCGGCAACAGTGAAGCCATCGAACTGGAAATCCTGGTGAGACGCTGTTTCTACCTGGATGAGATCTCCGGTGAACAGTATCCGGGTATTGCCTCCAACTATCTTTGTGACGCCAAAATCGGTGACAAACTGAAGATTACCGGACCGTTCCGCAGCCCCTTCAAGATTCCGGCGAACAAAAGCAGCAATCTGCTGATGATCGGTACCGGTACCGGTATTGCCCCGTTCCGTGCTTTTGTCCGTCAGATCTACGATCAGCACGGCAGCTGGGATGGCCAGGTACATGGGTGCAGCGGCCATCTTGGTCAAGTGAC
>JAHRHW010000186.1 GCA_019100305.1 Candidatus Thiodiazotropha taylori
TTCACAGTGAAGTAACCAGAGAGTAATGGAAACTAGTTAGTGTGTAGTCAGCGATGGTATCAATTGATGGTCAGCAGAACTCCTCACTGTGTGCTGTTGATGCCAACTCTTTAGTGTATCGAGGTAGCCGGCAACCATGAAACAAAAAGATGATAAAAAACACCTTACCCATTCTGGATTGGGTCGCCGCAGATTCTTAAAATCAGCAGGAATCGCCGTTACCGGGACAGGTATAATGGCTTTTCATCCGGAAGCACTATCACAACATTTCAGTGATTATGTTTCACCATTTGAGAATCCCTTTACATTGGGGGTTGCTTCAGGTGATTGCAGATCTCGTAGCGTTATTTTATGGACTCGCTTGGCGCCTGATCCACTCAATGGAGGCGGCATGCCAGATGAAGATGTTGTTGTAAAATGGATAGTCGCCAAAGATCCAGATTTACAACATATTGTACGCAAAGGGTATACCATTGCCTCAAAGGAACATGGCCACTCGGTTCACGTCAAGGTTGTTGGTTTGAAGCCTGACCATTGGTACTACTATCGGTTTTTCATTGGAAGTTATGAAAGTCGCATCGGCAGGACGCGTACACTACCTAAAAAGAATAAAGAGATTGACAAGCTATCATTCGCTTTCGTTTCCTGTCAGGAATACCAGTTTGGTTACTATACTGCGTATAAACACTTGGCAAACGAAGATATAGATTTTGTTATCCATCTTGGAGATTACATATACGAAGTTGGTTTCAGTAACCCCTATCTGCCTTCTGTTCGTCACCATACAGACGAGGAGTGTGTGACGCTTGAGCAGTATCGTAATCGTTATGCCGTCTATCAGATGGATGAGCATCTTCAGGCTGCTCGAGCTGCATTCCCATTCTTTCATGTTTGGGATGACCATGAAATTGACAATGACTGGGCTACAGATACACCTGAAGACTGGGACGATCAGACCAAGGCGGCATTTATTAAACGTCGGTCTAGTGGTAGCAAAGCATTCTATGAAAACCTGCCACTGAGAAACGTTTTTGTTTTTGAAGACGACAATGATGAAGATGACGAAGAGGAGGGGGACTCCAGACTATACCGCAGGATTGACTTAGGAAAGCTGGTCAGAATCAGTCTATTGGATTGTCGACGCAATCGATCAGATCAACCTTGTACTATCGCAGGTCCGCTGGGATCAGAGGCTCCTAAAGCAAATCCCCCATGTCCGGAAGATTGTCCTGAACGCTTTGATGAAACCCTGATGATGTTGGGTGAGAGCCAGGAAAAGTGGCTACTGAAGAATCTCCGCAAATCTAAATCACACTGGAACGTGATTGCATCTAGTGTTTGGTTGTCTCAGTTTGTCTACGATAAGCGGGATCCTCGCACTGGCACTGTCTTAACCGATAGCGATGGAGAAGCTATCAAACTGATCAACACAGACTGTTGGGATGGTTACCCAGTGCAGCGTCAACGCATTCTGGACTTCATTGAAGAAAACTCGATCACCAATTTTGTTGTGGTTAGTGGAGACTGGCATGTTAATGGGGCGATGGATATCAAGCAGAATTTTAACCAGCCCGATTCAGCCACATTAGGAGCTGAATTTGGTGGGGTGTCAATCAGCAGTATAGGGCCGTGGGCACCCATTATGCAGGCCGACATGGATAAACCTGGAAATGAGCATGTCCATTATGTTGAGGGTGATAACCTTCGTGCCGGTAAAGATGTTCATGGCTATGTGATATGTCATGTAAGCCCGGACGAATGGCGTACTGAGTTCCGGGTCGTAGATTCTGTCAGGAAATGGGATGATGGTCAGATCAGTACAGATGCGACATTCGTGGTTTATGATGGAGATCCTGGTACGACACGCATTTAAATTATCTTCACTAAAGGGGTCAAAGCCCTTAATCTGTTGACCCTTTAAATTCTAGCAGAAACCCTTAAAGGGCTTTGACCCTTTAAATTAAAAGCCAGGCAATGGCGCAAAGCGCCAAAGCCCGCCCGCAAGCGCGGGAAGTGAGGAGAGGAGTGAAACCTTTTTCAGGTATGCCGAAGCGTCTGCCCCGGCAAACGTCCCATCTGTAACAATAAGTGCTCTTTCCATTGATCAATTGTCTTGGTGGTCAATTGGGTCCGTCCACATACCGGGCATTCGTATCTCGATTGCTCAGTGTGCCCTTCCTGCTGGGTTTCGAGTTTGGCCATGAGTGAAGCGCAGTGTGAACAGTGCATTTTGTTTACCCCTTGTTGCAGCTCTTCAGTTCAGTCCCATTTCAACGCGCCGCCGGTCTGGTATTCGGTGACACGGGTTTCGAAAAAGTTTTTCTCTTTGCGCATGTTCGCCTGTTCGTCCAACCAGGGCAGGGTCGCTTCTGCACCGGGGAAGGGTTCCTCGATGCCGAGCTGTCTGGCGCGACGGTTGGCGGTGAAGCGGAACTGGCCGATGTGGTCCTCTTTGGAGTAACCCAGGATCGGGTCGCGAAGGATGTAGCTGGCGTAACCGATCTCGGCGGCTTCCGCTTCGTCCCACATTTCGCGCATCGCCTGTGGGTCGAGGGTGATGTTCTCTTCGAGGATGATCTGTTTCACCACACGGATGCCGAAGGAGGCGTGCATCACTTCATCGCGCATGATGTATTGCAGCTGTTCGGCGGTGCCTTTCATCAGGCCGCGACGCTGCAGGGCGAAGATCGGGCTGAAGCCGTTGTAGAACCAGCAGCCTTCGAAGATGGCGGCGAAGTAGATGTAGGCCATGACGAAGTTCTGCAGTTCGTTCGGATCGCGCAGGTTGATGTCGGCGCGCAGGATCGAGGAGAGACGTCGGTTGGTGATCTGGATTTTTTTGTTGATCTCCGGAACCACCCGATAGCGGTTGTAGATCTCGCCCTGGTCGAGGCCGATGGTCTCGATGCAGTGCTGGTAGGTCCAGGTGTGCAGTGACTCTTCATAGACCTGACGCGCCTGGTAGATCTGCAGCTCGGGGGCGGACATCTTCTCCATCACCGCCAGGCCGATGTTGCGCATCGCCAGGATGTCGGAGGTGGTCAGGTAGGAGAGTACGTTCTCATAGACATGACGCTCTTCCAGAGTCAGCTTGTGCTGGTAGTCGTGGACGTCCTGGGCCATGTTGATGTCCAGCGGGGTCCAGTGGTTCTTGTTGGCGTTGAGGAAGTACTCCCAGGCCCAGGGGTACTTGAAGGGGGCCAGCTGGTTGATGTCGGTCATACCGTTGATGACTCGCTTGTCATCCGGATTGACCGGTTCCATGGAGGTGACTTCCGGGACTTCCGGCTCGATCTGCTCTTCGATCTGTAAAGCGCGCGCCGCCTCTTCCACCACGTGAGGATGGGCCGCTGTGGTCTCTTTTACCGCCGGGACAGGGGCTGCTTCCTGAAGCTTTGGCTTGGCGAGTGGATCATCCCAATTCAGCATCTCTTATTCCTCTTTTGTTCTGGTTCGCTTGGTGGTTCAGCTCATCGCCTATTGGCAGGCTTCGCAGTCCGGGTCGAGTATCGAGCAGGCCTTGGGGGTATCGCCGCCGTTACTGCCGATCAGGTCGACGCCGTTGCCGCCGCTGCTCTCCTGCACCGAGGTCTTCTCGGCACCGGTGGCGCCCATCGAGCGCAGGTAGTAGGTGGTCTTCAGTCCGCGTACCCAGGCCAGCTTGTAGAGATTGTCGAGCTTTTTGCCCGAGGGCTCGGCCATGTAGAGGTTGAGGGACTGGCCCTGGTCGATCCACTTCTGACGACGGGAGCCGGCTTCCACCAGCCAGCGCGGGTCGATCTCGAAAGCGGTGGCGTAGATTGCCTTCAGCTCCGCCGGGATGCGGTCGATGGGCTGCAGGGAGCCGTCGTAGTATTTCAGATCGTTGATCATCACCTCGTCCCACAGGCCAAGCTTTTTCAGGTCGTGGACCATGTAGGGATTGACCACGGTGAATTCGCCGGAGAGGTTCGATTTGACGAACAGATTCTGATAGGTGGGCTCGATCGACTGGCTCACCCCACAGATGTTGGAGATGGTGGCCGTCGGTGCGATTGCCATGGTGTTGGAGTTACGCATGCCCTGCAGCTGGACCTTGTCGCGCAGGCTGGCCCAGTCGAGGGTATGGCTCTCGTCCACCTGCAGGTAGTCGCCACGCTCCGCTTTCAACAGCTTCAGGGAGTCGATGGGCAGGATGCCCTGGCTCCACAGTGAACCCTCGTAGGTGGAGTAGCGGCCACGCTCTTCCGCCAGATCCGATGAGGCCTGGATGGCGTAGTAGCTGACCGCTTCCATGGACCGGTCGGCGAAGTCGAGGGCCTCTTCCGAGGTGTAGGCGAGACGCTGTTTATAGAGGGCGTCCTGAAAACCCATGATGCCCAGACCTACAGGGCGGTGACGCAGGTTGGAGTTTCTCGCCTGGGGCACGCTGTAGTAGTTGTAGTCGATGACATTGTCGAGCATGCGCATCGCGGTGGTCACCGTCTTCTCCAGCTTGGCCATGTCGAGGCCGTCTTCGGTGGTGTGCGCGGTGAGGTTGACCGAACCCAGGTTACACACTGCGATCTCCTGATCGTTGGTGTGCAGGGTGATCTCGGTGCAGAGGTTGGAGCTGTGCACCACGCCCATGTGCTGGTTGCTGTAGCGCAGGTTGCAGGGATCCTTGAAGGTGATCCAGGGGTGGCCCGTCTCGAACAGCAGGCCGAGCATCTTGCGCCACAGATCCATTGCGCTGACGGTTTTGTAGATGTCCATCTCGCCCCGCGCCGCCTTCTCTTCGTAGGCGGTATAGGCCTGTTCGAAGGACTTGCCGGTGAGGTCGTGCAGGTCGGGCGTCTCGTTGGGGGAGAAGAGGGTCCACTCCTTCTCCTCGGCGACCCGCTGCATGAACAGATCGGGAATCCAGTTGGCGGTGTTCATGTCGTGGGTACGACGACGCTCGTCACCGGTGTTCTTGCGCAGCTCGATGAACTCCTCGATGTCGATGTGCCAGGTCTCCAGGTAGGCGCAGACCGCCCCTTTGCGCTTGCCGCCCTGGTTGACCGCGACCGCGGTGTCGTTGGCCACCTTGAGGAAGGGAACCACCCCCTGGGATTTGCCGTTGGTGCCTTTGATGTGGGCGCCGAGACCGCGAACCCGGGTCCAGTCGTTGCCCAGACCGCCGGCAAACTTGGAGAGCAGGGCGTTGTCCTTGATGCTGCTGTAGATGCCGTCCAGGTCGTCGGCAACGGTGGTCAGGTAGCAGCTGGAGAGTTGCGGACGCAGGGTACCTGAGTTGAACAGGGTCGGGGTCGAGCTCATGAAATCGAACGAGGAAAGCAGATTGTAGAACTCGATGGCGCGGCCTTCCCGGTCGATCTCATTGATCGCCAGACCCATCGCGACGCGCATGAAGAAGGCCTGGGGCAATTCGAAGCGGGTGCCGCTCTCACTGTGGATGAAGTAGCGGTCGTAGAGGGTCTGCAGGCCCAGGTAGGTGAACTGCAGGTCCCGCTCCGGCTTGATGGCGCTGATCAGTCGGTCCAGATCGTATTGGCTGAGACGGGTGTCGAGCAGCTCCAGATCCTCCGCCTGCTTGATATAGCGTTTGAAGTAGTCGCCATAGAGAACGGCCATATCGGCCTGGGTATTGACCGGGGCGTGGATATCGAGGAAACCGAGAGCCTCCCGGCGCAGGATGTCGAGCAGCAGTCGGGCGGCGACCTGGGAGTAGTTGGGCTCCTGGTCGATCAGGGTGCGGGCGCTCATCACCAGGGTCTGGGAGACGTCGCTCTCTTTAACGCCATCGAACAGGTTGCGGCAGGCGTCCTGCAGGATGCGCGGGGCGTCCACTTCCTCGAAGCCGCTGCAGGCCTCATTCACCAGAGCGCGCAGTCGCTCTACATCCAGCGGACGCTGAGTGCCGTCTTCCAGGGTGACATTGACCCGGTGCTCTTGCGGAATGCCTTCGGTCTCGGCCCGCTTGGCGGCCTCTTCCTGGCGTTTCTGGTTCTGACCTTCACGGTAGAGTACGTAGGCGCGTGCCGCCTTGTGTTCCCCGGAGCGCATCAGGCAGAGTTCCACCTGATCCTGAATATCCTCGATGTGGACCGTGCCGTTGTCCGCCAGACGGCGGGTCAGGGCGTTGACCACCTGCTCGGTCAGATCCCGTACGGTGTCATGAACCCGGCTCGAAGCTGCCGCACTGCCACCTTCCACGGCAAGAAAGGCTTTGGTCATGGCGACGCTGATTTTACTCGGATCGAAGTTGGTTACCTTGCCGTTGCGACGAATCACCTGGATGCCACTACTGGTGGTGGATTGACTCTGGCCTGTAGGTTGGTGCATCTCAGGGGGTTGGGGCACTGCAACGGTTACGTCGCTATCGGCTACTGGTGTCGCCATGTCATCTCCTAATTGTTTTTCGTTGGCGGTCATCATCGTGCAGGATGGCCGGGCCGTGGCCTAACTTTTTAAATCTTGTGGTAATTCTGTTGGTCGTATTTGCCGGCGATTCGTTGTCCGCCGTTTCTACGCAGGTTAACAACCCTGCAGGCCGGGTTTGATTGCCGGTCTTATTGTCTGGCTGGTGAAATCAGGGTGGTGAGTTTCAAAACCAGTAAACACAATATATATCGTATCTGACGGATGTCAACCACAACATCTTGTGTATTACCTTGTGGAAAAGGGTCTCCAATCTGTGTGCTCTTTGTGGATAACTTCTGGATAGATACCCGCTTTTCATGGCAAATCATTGGCTTATGATGATGTTCAATTTTTATCCCTGGCCTGGTGTGTGGGGGAATTGTTGGGGGCTCTATGGGGGCTGATCCGGGTTATCTGATATTTCTGGGAATAAGCTTCCTGTCGGGGAAGGCTTGCCGGTTTTCCCGCTGGTGGTATGAAGGCGGTGGATTTGGGGGAGAATATTCCCAATGATCAGCCGCTTGGCGATAAAACTATTGGCATAGCTCAAGAGAATGCGTATGGTTGGGTTCTGGGGTAGACCCCGAAGAATAATGATTAATTAACCGAAGATGAGGAGTTGTTTCGATGCTGGTAAGCGAAATAATGTCAAAATCACCGAAAACGGTGACTCCAGACACGAAGCTACTGGAGGTGGTCTCGCTGATGTGCCTGTTCCGTTATAGCGGCCTTCCAGTAGTGACTGATGGCAAGCTGTCCGGGATTATCGCTGAAAAGGATGTCCTGCACAGAATGTTTCCCACCCTTGAAGAGGTGATGGATGGGATCTCATCACCCGATTATGACGATATGATGAAGCAGTATAAGGATGTGGTGAACCTGCAGGTCTCCGATGTGATGTCTTCCAATGTCGTCACCGTGAGTCCCGATATGCATATCCTGAAAGCGGCCACGGTGATGGTGCGGCATAAGTTCCGTCGTATTCCTGTTGCGGATGCCGGTCAGCTGGTTGGTATGTTGAGTCTGGGTGATATCCATAAGGCGATCTTCCAGAGCAATCTGGCGCAAAACGTGATTCAGAATTAGTTGCAGACCGATATCTGCCAGTAGCGATGAAAACCCGCGCCTGATGTGCTCGGGTTTTTTATTGTCTGTAAGAAATCCCCACCGGGGAGGGAAACCAGAGCGTCTCGCACCTGAATCGTACCGGCAATAAAAAACCGGCATCGAGGCCGGTTCGAAAGGCTGTGCCCCGTACCCTGTCGGATACGGATTTATTGTTATTATTGTTGTATTCTCTTCAGAACTCGCCGGTTGCACCAGCCACCATGACATCCAGCATGGCCTGATTGACTCGAATCGCAATCTCAGTCAGATCCGGTGGCAGCAGAGCACTGTTGATCAGCATATCGAGATTCAGCATCATCAGCCAGAGCTGCCCTTTCTTGTCTTCCACCATGGCGATACGGCATGGCATGTAGGCGGCATAGATCGGATCGTGCAGGATCATCTGTCTGGCGTCTTCCGGGTTACAGAACTGGAAAATGTCCAGGTAGGGGGTTTTCAGTCCACGCGCTTCAAGCTCCTTGGAGACCTGTTGACGGGCAACGAACTTGAGGTTGATTTCAGCCGCTCTGGACATCAGAGCCTGTACCGCATCCTCTTTGGTGATTCCATCTTTAACGCTCATCTGCACCACGGTCTGATTGATATCCGTGATGTTGATTTCGGGTTGATCGCCGGCAACTACCGTGCTCAGAAAGGCCAGATTGACCAGCAGAGCAAATCCCACCGCTTTGAGTGATTTCATAGGGTTCTCCCAGTTATATTCTTTATCTGCGTTATATATATGGTGTCCAATTTATTTTTTGTTATTGGGCGCCAGTGATGAGACGTAGGAGAGCAGTGCTTCGATCTCTTTGTCAGACAGGGCGTCGAAGGTATCATCTTCCGGATCGTCGTCGTGTACCCGTTTATCCCATTGAAA
>JAHRHW010000187.1 GCA_019100305.1 Candidatus Thiodiazotropha taylori
CCAAAGTGACCTGGATCGAGGGTTTTCCATAAACCGCTACGAACTCAATGATGAACTGGTCTCAGAAGAGGATCTACTATCACTCAAAGAGATGAACATTGTTCTCAAGTTTGATCTGGTGCTGAATCACCTTTCTGTACGTTCACCTCAGTTCCTTGACATACTGGAAAAGGGTTTCCACTCTCACTATCGAGACTTTTTTATTGATTGGAATAGCTTCTGGGAAGGCGAAGGTGAGATGGGGGAGGATGGTTACATTATTCCGAATGAAGCTCACCTCAACAAACTCTTTATGCGTAAACCTGAGCTTCCGATTCTATTGGTGCGTTTTCCCGATGGCTCAGAACGCCCGTACTGGAATACCTTTTATCAACAGATACACTATAGAACTCTTGAAGCCGATGATATCAATCATTTTCGGATGTTGCCGCCTGAGGGGATACAAACAATTCTTGCTAAGGTTAATGCTAGAGTTTCAGCAGGAAAATCTTTTTATGATATTGATTTGGGTCCCTACCAGGATTATCTTGAGCAGGTGATCGGCATAGTCGAATCCAAGCGCCGTTATTTGGGCCAGATGGATTTGAATGCTGAATCGGAAGTGGTCTGGAAGTTTTATGAAGAAACACTACAACGACTTGCGAAATTTGGCGGCAAATTGATACGTCTCGACGCTTTTGCATACTTACATAAAAAACCTGGTTTAACCAATTTCTTCAACGTGCCAGGTACTTGGGAATACCTGGATCGTCTCAATGCCATAGCCCAGGAAAACCAGCTTACCCTGTTGCCGGAGATCCATGCGCAATATGGCAAACATCTGCACTCAGCAGTTGCAGAAGCAGGCTACCCCATTTACGATTTTTTCCTACCCGGTCTGCTTCTGGATGCTCTGGATCAAGGGCGAAATAACCATCTTTTATGCTGGATCGGTGAGATTCAGACGCAGGGTATAGAGACAATCAATATGCTTGGTTGTCACGATGGAATTCCTGTTCTTGATCTCGATGGTTTTGAAACAGATTCTGGCTACCAGGCAGGGCTGTTGGAGAAAGCCGATATTGAAGCGATTATTGAACGGGTACTTGAACGGGGTGGCAGGGTTAAGAATCTGTTTGGTTCTGATGGCAAAAAGATCGCCTATTATCAGGTAAATGCCACCTACTTCAGTGCTTTAGGGGAGGATGAACAAAAGCTGAAATTGGCACGTGCCATCCAGCTCTTTATGCCTGGTATTCCCCAGGTCTGGTATCTGGATCTTTTTGCCGGTAGAAATGATTATGCTGCCGCTGATCGGGGAGGACCAGCTGGTCATAAGGAGATCAATCGAACAACATTAACCAATGAGATGGTAGAAACGGGTCTAAAAACCACTGTGGTGTTGGATCAACTGGAAATGATGCGTCTTCGAAATAGGGCTGAGGCGTTTAACGGTATTATGAAAATCGTCGATACGCCAGCCGAAGAATTGGAGATTGCCTGGATAAATGAAGGCGATACGGCCACATTAAAGGCCAATCTGGAAAATCATGAATTCACCATCACTCATGTCTCGGATGAGGATGGCACTCAACTCTATAATTACAGAAAACCTGAAGCATAATGAAAATACTCGCCACTGACCTCGATCGTACTCTGCTGCCTAACGGTTCATGGCCGGTGGATGAATATGCGATCGAGTTGTTTAATGAATGGACTGCCAAACAGGGTGTGCTGGTTGTCTATGTAACTGGTCGAAACCTTGATCTGACAGAAAAGGCCATTGATGAATTCGGCGTACGCTTCCCTGATATCCTTTGTGGCGATGTAGGTACCACCATTCGACATTACGAAAAAAACGTTTGGTCGAAGGACCTTGGTTGGGTGGAGCATGTCCATAGCATGAGTCCAGGCTGGAATAACTCGGCAATACGAAGTGCATTGGAAGGGGTCGACGGTCTACGTGAACAAGAGTCTGAACATCAGAACGAATTCAAGCAGAGTTATTATGTAGATCATCAAAACAACGAGACCATAATGAGAGAAGTGAAAAGCGTGATCGGCGGTAGATTTGATGAAGTACTGGTCTACAGTTTCGACTCCAACAATGGCAATGGGTTATTGGATGTGCTCCCGGCAAGTGCTACCAAGCAGACTTCGCTGGAGTATGTTGCCAAGGTTTATGAGGCGGGTAGGGATGTTGTCTTTTGTGGTGATAGCGGCAATGATGTGTTCCCTCTCACAGCGGGTTTTCTAGGGGTCATGGTGCGCAACGCGGATGAGCAGTTGGTCAAGCAGGTTACCGAGGCCAAGCTGAAAAACGATGCATTGGAGATTTATCACTCCAAAGGGGATTTCAAAGGGCTTAATGGTTATTATGTGAGTGGTGTTCTTGAAGGCGCCTATCATTACGGTGTGTTGGATGACTCAGTGGAACTCAATACATATCCGCTAAAATGAGCCTAGCCCTTTTTAGTGGCTGAGGTCATCGGTTCCGGCAACTCTACAACTATTTACAATACAATTACGCGCCTTAATCGTTCTAGGTAACTGACAAATGGCCTGATTTCTGACGTTTATCAGAATGATGGCTGATTTTTCTTAGGTTTTAGGCAACTCATTTACGCACATAGGCTTGGCAGAATTCAGGGACTTTTATTTGAGTAAAGAGTGATAGACCACTTGTTTTTATTGTTTTGGGGAAAAATAAGTACCTGAATTGGTGACTTGCCATCCCAGGTATCAAGTTGGGATCGCCAACTAGGCCAATCGTCATCGTAAAACCTGGATGTTTGAAAATAACCAGGTAGATGAAGTAACAGAACCAGGATCGGCAGCGCAGGCCAAATGTTTTCAGAGTGATATCGCTTACAGAGTAGAACCAAGGCAGAATAAATAGCAATTGTTAAGGGAAACGCATAGCGCTCTCCTCCTGTCATTCGAATTGATAGAGAGATGGATACGATTAAATAGAAGAGGAGCGGAAACAGAGCATAGATAAAAAGGTCTCTTCTCTCATTTAATAAATACTTTATCAGTATTGAAATAAACACCAGGAATAGCAAAACATCTAAATATTTATTAACACTTATTTGCAAGTGGGTAAAATCAAAGGTAACTGTTAGTGATTCAATCAACGAATGCGATATATTCGTTATATGTTCAAGATTTAATCTGTTATCGTCGCTACTGCTGAGATACTCAAAGAATGCAAAGAGATGGATAATAAAGGCTAGCATACTCATGCAAAAAACGATTAAACAACTTCTGTCTCTGTCATTTAAATATCGTAATAAGAAAAATGGCGCGAATAACAGGCTGGGTATTCCAGTCATGAAAGACAAGAGCAGGTAAATCAGGTGACTGGCTCGAAGTGTCTTGCCATTTAACAGAAAAAAAGTTCCTGTGGCTAACCAAAATTGCATGTTGATTGTGGTTAGCCAAATCTCAGGCGTGCCAAGAATAATCAGTGCAATCCCAACTAGAAAGCGTTCCTCAATCGTCAATAGAAGTTTGCTGGGAGTAAGCACGATCAATAGGAATGTGGCAAGTTGTAATATTAAGCACGAGTAGGTGGTAATGTAAGCTGCATACTTTATGGGAAAGAAATCAACCGCTATAAATGCAATAAAATTATTAAAAAATGAGTAGTATCCGAGGTTGAATGAGAATAATGTGCTAATTGGTTCCTCTGCTAGAGCGCGTGATAAGTAGATACTACCTTCTTCGGCCCAGATTCTTGGTTCCAGAAAGAAAAGTGGTTCGCGTATATAAATTAGACAAGATGCTAACGATAACAGTATTAATAAACTGTTTTTCTTGATAAAGATAGTGTCCATAAAATGCAATCCGTGCGTTTATAAGGCTACATAATTCCCTTTCTGTTACTCGTGTGAGGATTGGTAACACAAAACCAATCCGAACGACTGTTTGTTGCGTGGAAACCCTTTAAATTAAACTCATACTACAAATGATATTTATGGATAATTACATATCTGGCAATTAAAAGTCGTTAATTGGTATTGTTCTCTATAGATTTCAGTATTTCTTTTTTGAGTTCAGGGTTGGTTTCCCTCCACTTCTGGAGTAATGATTTCTGTTTCTCAAAATCAATATCCAAATCGATCTCTTTTAAATTTGCGACCAGTTGTGTTCTTTCAAAATCTTCGTCAAATATATTGGAGAGAACGATGTTACCAAATGCAAGGTTATAGTGTGATGATTCGTACCAATAGGTTCGCTCCTCAATATCCGAGTAGCTCAATGGCTCCAATGTGAAGGCGTTGAGTCTTAGAAAATCATAACCTTCGAATAGATACTGATTTTCATCAGCTATGTTTATCAGCTTCTCTTGGATCAGCTTTTTAGGATAGTGAACATAACTGGAGAGTCCGTCAAAGTATGCATATATTTCCCAGTATCTCGCATTCACCGGATTCAAAAAGAAACTGACTTTGATATTATTTTCAATTGTTGAATTAATAATAAAATCCAGATTGGAGGTTTCGCACTGCTTTTTATAATCGGCATAATTGGTGGCTTTAATGCTGTTTGTTCTGTTGACTCTTTGGAATATATTTCTGGATTCTCTCTCAACTAAAGCGTTACCTGGGCCTTTTCTGAGGTAGTTATATTCATTAAATTTGACTGCTCGCCCATCACGTGACATGTAGTTGTCTTTTGGCTTTCTTATGTTTCTGTACGAAGTGTAACTGGCATCAAGGCTTAGATAGAAGAGTACTTTATTTACCAATGTTCTTATCTGAGGATTCTCATCAGAGATCAAGACCCGATCATCAAGACTGTTACTTATTGACCTGATAGTCAGTGGATCGCAGAATGAATCCAGGGTGATGATCAGCTGATCAATAGCGATCTCAGACTTCAAAATATGCTCATAGAGAGCGCGTATCTGGGCTATGCCGATTCCGGGAAAAGACAGGTTGTAGGTGCTGTTGTTTCCTGTATGTTCGGGGGAGAAAGAGTAATAGTTGCGCGAATTGCCGATGATTACTGTAGAGGGATCTTTGTCAATAACATCATAAGGCTTGAAAATTTTGACTGCCTTGCTGTCAATGTGTTTTAACTTGCCATTAAAGCCATACGGATCGAAATAGTAATTAACGATCAACTGAACACAAAATATCAGGAAAGCAAATATAAAGAATGTGCTGATAAACTTTTTGTACATGTTAAAAGTTGAAATATAAAAATTCAGAAACTCTCATCAGGCTTGAGATGCCCAGGATGAAAAGGACTGAAACGTACAAAGAGAATGTGTAAACATAGTAAGCGGGGATTTTGTGCTCGAGTGTCTCTTCCACTTTTCTGATGATTTCAATTGAGTTTGGTGCCAGAAAGCTGATCATGGCTAAAACGGTTATCCAAAGCAGACTGCCTTCCAACTCTGCAAAGTAGTGTGGGAATATCCCTTCGAATGTGAAGTAACCACTGGCACCGAGTGTGGATACCAGTTCCGGGTAGTTTTGAAGGGACTTCAGCAGGGAGATGCCATTGCCACCAACCATTGTGTAGAGCATGCTGTTGGCGCCTTCAAGATTAATCGCGCGAAAATATACCCAGCCCACGACAACGGCGAGAAAGGTGATTAATCCGGCAGCCAGGGTTTCGGCTTTGGAGTAGTGGTTACCCCATTTCAGAACTGACGATCTGAATTTACGCCAGGCATGGTTTACCATCAGGTAGAAACCGTGCAGCATCCCCCAGAATACAAAGGTCCAGCCAGCCCCGTGCCAGATACCCCCTAAAAGCATGGTGATGAACAGATTGGCGTAGCGCCTGACGATTCCCATCTTGTTTCCACCAAGTGTGAAATAGAGGTAGTCTCTGAGGAATCTCGATAAGGTGATGTGCCATCTTCGCCAAAAATCGATTATTGACGTCGCTTTGTAGGGCGAGTTGAAGTTGATCGGTAGCTTGATACCAAACATATAGGCCAGCCCGATCGCCATATCCGAGTATCCGGAAAAATCAAAATAGAGCTGAAACGTGTAGGCTAGGGCGCCGACCCAGGCTTCAAAGAAGGAGATTGGCTCGCCGTTTTCAGCCGCACTGAAGATCAGGTTGGCGTAGACAGCTACGTTGTCTGCAAGTACGACTTTCTTGAATAGGCCGATAGAAAAAATTGTTAGTCCAAGCGCCAGATAGTGATTATTGATCTTGTAGATCGAATCCTGATCGAATTGGGGCAACATCTCCTTATGATGAACAATCGGCCCGGCGATCAATTGAGGGAAAAAAGTCACGAACAAACAGTATTTCAAGAAATTGTATTCGTTGGTCTCTTTTCGGTATGCGTCAACCAGATAGGCGATCTGCTGAAAGGTGAAAAAAGAGATGGCTAGCGGCAAGACAATTCTTTCTATATTGAACTCAGTACCAGCGACGATATTAATCTGATCGACAAGGAAGTTTGTATATTTGAAATAGCCGAGTAAGGATAAGTTTACCGCTACGCCTATGATGAGAAGGGTTTTTTTATAAATACCATTACTGTCGCTGCTCAACATAATTCCAAAGGAATAGTTGAAGAGCATGGAGAAGAGAATCAGGCCAAGATAGGCCGGATCCCACCAACCGTAGAAAAACAGGGAGCAGAGAATAAGCCAGGATATTGCTACTCTATGATGATTTCTTTTGCCAATATAAAAAAATATGAAGAAGGTTATTGGTAGAAATAAAAAAATAAATTCAAATGAGTTGAATAGCATTTATACGAGTATCCTGCAGGCGCGTGCCCTCATCTCCTGAATTGATGCTGATTTATTGTGATTAACGGCTGGCTTGAGACTACAATGTTACTATATTAAATAAACTAAAAGAAGGGGGCTTAGTTATTGAATAATCGGTAATATTTAACAAAAATCGAGATTTCATCAGACTCCTTCACAGATCCTAATAGGAATCAAAATCCTTGCTGAATTTTTTGCTATTCCGCATTCAGTCAGTTGCTGTAAGTAGGCTGGTGGAGCATGTGGCAGTTTTATTAAAACGGCGGGTGTGGCGCTGCGAACTCCACAACAAGTGAGGATATCAGGCCAGTTTATGTAAACAGATCGACAGGGTGGTAGGAGTGGATCAACAGAAATTGAGGAGAGGCAGTTATCATATAACACCCGCTAACCAGCAGGTCTGATCGGATATTTGCAAGCAGGCCATAGGAGCGTACTGGGTTAATATAATACGATACTCTCGAATTGATGCCTGGCGGAACAGCCAGACTGCTCTGAGGCAATTTCTACGTTGAATAACAAACGCAAGATCCGACAGAATCTTCTATCATTACCGGCTATCAGCAATCCGCCATTTAGTCGGGGATCGCATCAGGTTCTAAAGATTGAGTGAGTGCCATGGGACAAGAGATTGAGCTAACGACTGAACAGGGTGAGCGTTTCCAGGCTTATCTAGCCGGCAGCGCTGAGAGCAGGGGTGGAATTCTGATCCTGCATGAGTGGTGGGGAGTGAAGCCCCATAATCGTCAATGGGCGGATCAATTTGCGGATTCCGGTTTTCAAGCCCTGGTTATTGATCTCTATGACGGTCGGGTAACAGACGATGCCGAACAAGCGGCACAGTGGATGCGTGAGATCGAACAACAAACGGCAGATCGTAAACTCATAGCAGCAATTGAGTATCTATCCCGGAAAGGTCGCAAAGTTGCGGTCTACGGCTGCTCCTTTGGCGGTAAACAGGCCATGCAGGCCAGCCTACTGAAACCGGAGCTGGTGGATGCCAGCATACTTGCCTACTGTCGGATGGAGACAGATCCCTCGAAGCTGGCGAATTTACAGGGACCGGTGTTGGTGATCTACGCGGAGCAGGAGCGAAACTGGCCAGAAAAGCAACAGGACTTTGAGCAGGCGATGAGTGAGGCTGGCAAGCTCACCGAATCTGTCACTTATGATGCGGCTCACGGGTTCACCAATCCGACCAGTCCTCGCTACGATGAATCGGCCGATAGATCATCCTGGCAAGTGATTGTCGATTTTATGCAACGTGAGATCGCAGAGTAGTTTAATCTAGAAACAGATCCGTTCGGGCATCGGCTTATGGGCAAGGTTTGGTTGATAACCCGTTGGGTATGTAATTTTTTGCCACACCTGGACAAGCGCTGTAGAGAGTTATTGGCTGATGATCGGCGCTTGGAGGGTGAAGTAACAGTCAACCAGTGAGCCGATTATGAGTTCTGACTACGGCTTTCTCTGTTGATCAAATCATAAGCATCAGAAACCGGCAGAATGCGGGCCCCGCTCGCAGCGGCTTGTTCGAGCACCCATTCCAACTGTTGCGGTGTGCAGTCATAATTTCCCGGATTGTCATCCACGCCATGGGTATAGAACACCAACCAC
>JAHRHW010000188.1 GCA_019100305.1 Candidatus Thiodiazotropha taylori
ACACCCCGCTTCAATTGGCGGATCTGGCCACCGTAGTCCTGACCACCATAGATTGGCAGGACATGAAAATCTTTCATCTGCGATGCGTAGCGCTGAAATGCCTCGGCTACCTGGATCGCCAGTTCCCGGGTTATGGTACTGACCCCAACCCGGGAACTGGCCATCCAGGTGGCTGAGGCATTTCAGCGCTATGCATCACAGATGAAGGATTTTCATGTCCTGCCAATCTATGGCGGTCAAGATTACGGCACCCAGATCCGCCAATTGAAGCGGGGTGTTCATGTGGTCGTTGGTACCCCCGGACGGGTCATGGACCATATGCGCAAAGGCACGCTCAAACTCGATAACATTCAGACCCTGGTACTCGACGAAGCCGATGAGATGTTGCGCATGGGCTTTATCGACGATGTGGAGTGGATACTCGAGCAGACCAATCCGGAGAGGCAGATCGCGCTCTTCTCCGCCACCATGCCGAAAGAGATACGCCACATTGCCCGGCATCATCTCAATCAGCCCCATGAAATCGCCATTAAAAGTAAAGCGGCCACCGCTGAAACCATCAGGCAACGTTACTGGCTGGTGAAAGGACTGCATAAGCTGGATGCCTTGACCAGGATTCTTGAAGTCGAGCCGTTTGACGCCATTATCATCTTTGTTCGCACCAAGACCGCCACAACTGAGCTCGCGGAAAGACTCTCTGCGCGTGGATACAGTGCCGCCGCATTGAATGGCGACATGGTGCAGAAACAGCGGGAACAGATGATTGAGCGGCTGAAGCGTGGGGCACTCGATATTCTGGTGGCAACCGACGTCGCCGCCCGTGGACTGGATGTGGAGCGGATCAGCCATGTCATCAATTTCGATATCCCATACGATACCGAGTCCTATGTACACCGTATTGGACGAACCGGCCGGGCCGGCAGAACCGGCGACGCCATTCTGTTTGTTGCCCCCCGGGAGAGACGTATGCTGGGCACGATCGAGAAGGCAACACGACAAAAAATCGAGCAATTGACTCTACCCAGCACAGAAACCGTCAACAATAAACGCATCGCCGCATTCAAGCAGCGAATCAGCGATACCCTAGCCTCTGAAGAGCTCGATTTCATGCAGGGCCTGTTAGAACACTACCAACAGGAGCATGATGTACCCGCCATAGATATCGCGGCGGCTCTGGCAAAAATGTCGCTTGGCGACAAACCGTTACTGCTTCAACCTGAAAAAAGCCGGCCCAGAAACAGTGAGCCTTCCAGGGAGAGAAACAGCAAGCGGACACGATTTGATCAGACAAACAAGGCTACCAGCTCCGCCCCGCCGTCAGGCATGGAACGGTTTCGCATCGAAGTGGGCCATGATCACAATGTGCAGCCTGGCAACATTGTTGGCGCAATCGCTAATGAAGCGGGCCTGGATGCGGAACACATTGGTCATATCGATATTCAAAACGAATTCAGTCTGGTCGATCTACCGGTCGGCATGCCTCATGAGATCTTTCAGGATCTCAGAAAAGCCTGGGTTTGCGGACAGCGCCTGAAGATTTCCCGCCTTGCAAAAGCGGAGAAATCTGCCAAAAGAAGCAACAGATCAGAAAAGAAAAAACCAAAGAAAAGAAAACCCAAAAAGCGCTCCAGCAGCGGCTCAAAGGAGTAATCCGCACAGCTGTGAACCAGCAGAACACAGACCAAGTCAGCAGTGGAGAACCGTCGCGATACCCATTGCCTGGATGGCTATGGTCTCCAAATGACCCGTTCTCCTGTCAGAGAAAATCCACTCGCAGATTAACCCTTCGGTTTTCCGCCCGTCCATCAGCATTGCTGTTATCGGCAACCGGTTGAGAATCGGCGAAGCTGACCGAACGCAGATGTTTTGGGGAGAATCCCTGATCCAGTAGAAACCGGGTCACTGCATTGGCCCTCGCGGCTGCCAGTTCCCAATTGGATTGAAAAGGACCGCCAAGAATTGGCCGGTCATCCGTATGCCCTTCCACTGCAATATCCGCTTCGCCGATCTCCTGCAGAGTCATGGCAAGTCGGGACAAAACCGGCTGGGCTTCTGGTAACAGTTCAGCCTTACCGGAATGAAACAGAATCACATCGGCAATCTCAAGAGAGACACCCAGCTCGCGTTGAACCACTTTGACTTCATCATCAAAGCGCTGCTCGATCGCCGCAGTCAATCTGCTCACCGCACTGTTGTCAGGCTGGGATTGAGGCGTTATCTCCTCGACGACCTCGATCTGTTTGGGGTGGATGGTCGGCACAGGCGCTTCAGCCTGGGTATAGGCTGATGCAATTTGATTCTGCTCCTCTATTGGTTGCATGTGACGGACTGCCATTTGACCCAGTAAAACCACCAGCATGGCCAGAATAACACTCAGCACATCCACATAGGTCAACAGCCAGTTCGCATCGTTGTTGTCGTTCTCCCACTGATACCAGGAGATGTCATCCAAAGGACCATCACTGCTTTGTGATACCATGACCCTTCCCCCTACTGTGAGGCGACCAGTTTCAGCTGAACTGCAGCCTGCTGAATGTCCTGTTTTGCCGAGGCTTCATCCATCATCTCCCGGATCAATTCAGAGTGCTGTCGATCACAAAGCATCATGACGGCCTGCAGGTGGGCCACCCGGCGGCTGATGAGTTGCCTGCCCCGCTGCTCGAATTTGCTTGCCATCGGTTTGAACACCAGATTTGCCAGCACCAGTCCATAAACGGTGGTCAACATGGCAAAACCCATGGCGGCACCGATAGAGGCCAGATCACCGGAACCGAGGCCGAACAGCATCTGCACCAACCCAAGCAGGGTCCCCAGCATACCGAAAGCAGGGGCATATCCACCCATTGCCCGGAGAATATCAGCCGGCCTGCGAAGATGGTCACGATCTTCAGCAATCTGCCGCTGAAGCGCCAGATTCACCTGATCCCGCGGAAAACCATCGAGAACCAGCTGGGTTCCTCGACGCAGTAGAGGGGCGGATATCCGTTGGGTTACCGCCTCTGCCGGCCGAATTTCACCGCGGCGGAAAAAATTTGCCGCCTGGAGAAAGCGTCGAAATGACTCTTCCTCTTCATCCCCCTGATCGGCAATCGGTTTTCGAAAGTCACCCACAAGTTGCCACATTGCCATCACCGCGTTCAGGGAATGACTCATGATCGTGGTCAATAGTGTCCCGCCCACAACGAGAAACAGCCCGGATACAATGGCAATCAAGCCAGATCCTGGGGCCATCAATTGAATAGTAACGGAGACAACTACAGAAAATGAAAGTAGTCCAATCCAGATGTAAATGGCCAACGCAACTCTCCTGATCTCTATGGTGTTGTACAGATCGGATCTGATCCGGGTTTCTCGGCATTCGTCTTTATTGAGAGATTTGCAAGTTACAGGCCAGATTTGTGAAACAGATCTAACCGACCGGCTCTACTGCACTCAATTCCGCAAAGATAACCTGAACAAGCACATGTAAATTCTTGTCAAATAGCGGTATATTTCGATGGCACAGGGTAAATCAATGCAGGTAGTATCGCTTGACCTTCGGCTGAATCAGCCTATCCAACCAATCATTACGGGATATCCCAATGAAGTTTAAAGCGCTCTTGCTTATCTCATTTGTTTCGAGCAATACCTTCTCTGTGGTAGCAGCCTCGGAAGTCAATATGAATCCGGGTCTGTGGCAGTGGACTGCCGTTATGGATATGCCGGGCATGCCGGTGCAGCTTCCCCCCACGTCCTACACAACCTGTATCAGTCAGGCTGACTTTGTGCCGAAGGACAGTGAACTGGGGAAGAATTGTGAAACCATCGATCTGAAAACTGATGGTGATACCGTCTCCTGGAATATCACTTGCACGCAGAATGGTATGGCAACCACGAGTCAGGGTGATATCACCTACTACGGTGATCGAGCTGAAGGAAGTATCAATATCAACTCTCAGGGCTTGCAGATGCGCTCTAAAACCACCGGTGAACGATTGGGGCCCTGCACGAAAAAATAGCCTTATATCGATTGGATCCTGCAGGTATTAACTGTTCTCGCCTGGCTGTTCGATTGGCAACCAAGTACAACACAGTGAATGCACTGTTTATTGCTGCAACCAGTCATAACCCAGTTGATCCATCTGCTGTTCAATCCAGCCTGACCGCTCAATTACATACGGGCTGGCTGGATGGGCACGATACTGCCAGGGATTGGGTAGTACGGCCGCAAGTCTGGCCGCTTGATTGTTAGACAGATCATCTACCGGTGCCTGAAACCAGTAGAGACTGGCGGCACCGACGCCAAACACACCGGGGCCAAATTCAGCTATATTCAGATAAACCTCCAGAATTCGTTGTTTATCCCAAAATAGTTCAAGCAACAACGCGATGCCCATCTCCAGGACTTTTCTTGGGAGATCTCTGTTTGACCATAGAAACAGGTTTTTGGCGGTCTGCTGGGTCAGTGTGCTTGCACCACGTAATCGCTTACCCCTGTCCGCCTCTTCCAATGCATCCATAATCGCTTCTGGATCAATGCCGAAATGGTACGGAAAACGCTGGTCTTCTGCAGCCACTACCGCGAGTTGTACCGAAGGTGCAATCCTATCCAGACCAACCCATTGGTGTCGTGTCACCTCCGAGTAAGCAGTTGGCCTGCTGAGCTCTCTCTGGATCTTCCATGACCAGGTTGGAGGATCGAAATAGCGAAGCAGCACGATTGTAGTAACAACGAGTATGCTTACGCCCAACACAAATTGAAAAATCAGGCGCAACATGGATTCCAACAACCGAGTGATAGCAGACTTTCCCTTATTCTTTCGAACAGACACTTGAACTAAAGCAATCTTCCATTGGGGAGCATGAATGGATACTTAGAGCAGATGTTTCCCATTGAACAGGTCATACTCCAGGGTAAAAGGATCAACTCCTTCGATACATCCCAGATTCACGCGAAAGTGCCCAGGCATTCTGGCAGTTTCATGGAAAGTATAGATACCACATTGTTTACAGAAGTAGTGGCGGGCTGTTTTCAATCCGAACTGATAGGATCCAAGCGTCTGATCATCAGACTCATAGCTAAACTGCTCAGGAGGTATTGCCTCACTGCTCATCATCGCTCCTTTGCGAATGCAGATGGAGCAGTTACAGCGTAAGCCTTTTACAATCGCTTCCCCTTCAAAAGAGAAGCGGACAGCACCGCAATGGCAACTACCTTGGTAGTGTTCTGTCATGACCTGCCTCCTTGTAACTGGCTATTTTGAAAGTGTAGATTGTGTAAAAACTGGATACCACCTGGAACAATACTCTCATGTGCCAGAAAAAAGTCAGCCAGAATAACCAGTAGCAGACCATTTCGTTGATGATTGCATCACACCCTGAGTAGTTTGTTGTTCAGGACTATCGAAACCATGCTACCAGAAAACGCCAAATACGCGCATAAAAAGAAGCCAATAGTGCATCATGCACGACCATTCCCAGTAATCCTGTGATTACCGTAAACCAGAGTACAGCCTCAAAAGGTATCAAGGTCGTGCTGGAAAGAAACAGACTATTAATTGCCAGCCAAAGAATCAATCCGGTTACAAATCCGACAAAGGCATTGAAAAGGCCCAGGGCCAGTCTGTCAATCAATGTTGTATCACTATCCAGTTTCATAGGTCGGTCTCAGGTATCGGTTATTGTGATATATCTACTGCGCGGACATGTGTGATTCCTTTCAGACTATCCACCCTGTGGATCAAGTACTTCATATTCAATGAATTCGCGCCTGATTATTGGTGTTACAGCAACCTATGAATCCACATGATACTGTTGCTTGAGTAACTATCTGCCGTTTGTAGTCTGCTTGCGGAACTCTGTCAAACCCACCACGCGACCAAATAGAAACTCCTATCTTGTTGTTTTTATTTGATTTTTATACATTCTGCTTGAAAACAGCTTTATAGGCTATTGTTTCTTAAACTGATATGATTAGTTCAACTGGCAAGTTGATGCGCTACAAAGATGCCTAATAATCGCCTGTTTTCAACTACTTCAGCCATGATCATGGAACATCTATCCAAATTTTCAGGGTGGATTTCAAACCATGCTCTAGGCAGTTTGTCTGCTGGATTGAACAAAAAAAATATCACTACCAACTCCATCCTGTGGGGATACTACCCTGTAGCTTTGGTTGCACTGATTGGCTTGATCATCTCTGTGGGCCTTTTTATGCAATCTATGAGTTGGGAGAAACAACAGGCAGAAATTGCTTTTCATGAAACGGCTCAGGATAGGATATTACTGATCAAGAGGGAAATTAAGTACTCCCTCGGTATTATTCAGGATATCGCCAGCTTTATTGAAGCTACTGAAGCTGTTGGTAGAAGAGAATTTAGAAAATTTGTAGGGCCAGCTTTGAAGAATCAGGCTGGAATTGAAACCCTTGCATGGGTACCGAGGGTAGATTTTAAAAATTATGATCAATTTCTGGATTTGGCAAAAAGAAGCTTCCCTCCTTTTGAAATAAAAGAGCTGACTCCGTCTGGCCAATCGACAAGCAGAAATGCAGAAGGCCAGATTCATTATCCAATTTTATATGTGCAACCATACCAGGACAACAAACCGATGCTTGGCTTGAACATCGGAACAGATAGCCAGATAAAATCATTATTCGAGAAGAGTATCATCAATGGAACCAGAATGATTGCCAACAGATCGATTATAGATTCTCAAACACAACAATCAGTTGCTGGTATTGTCGTTATCGTGCCTGTCTTTATTAAGAGTAATGAAGAACAATCTGATGCTATTAAGCATGACGTTCGTGGGTATGCGTTGGGCATATTCAATTTTGGTGAAATAATAGAACGTGCACTTGAGAACCTCAGACCGGGATCTGTCGATATCAGGTTCTATCAAGGGGGCAATACCTCGGATGAGACACTCTTATATACCCATTTTTCAAGGAGTCGGCAACTTGATCAACATTCTGTAACTGAGCTTGAAGAGTCTGGAATCAACTATTTAGAGATAATAGAGGTTGAAAACCTATCATGGAGTGTATTGTGTACACCCGTTATTGATAAGTTTGAAGCCAAGACCTTCACCAGCTGGATTGCTCTTTTAGGCGGATTTGCCTTTACTGCACTACTCACGATCTATACTGCTAACCTGGTTGGACAAACCAACCAAATACGCCATCAGGTTGCAGAAAGAACCGCCCTGCTCCGCTCGACTGTTGAAGAACTCAATCAGGAAATTATGGAGAGAAATGCTGCTGAAGCTGAACTACAAAACCTTAATGAGACTTTAGAACACCATATCGCATCCCGAACAGCAGAAGCTGAGCGTAAAGCGGAGTATTTGGAACAATTTGCTTATGTAACCTCCCATGATCTCAAAGCACCTCTTAGAGCAGTAAGCAATCTTGCAGAATGGATTGAAGAAGATCTGACAGACAAACTGGACAGTTCTTCTAAAGAACAGCTTGCTCTACTCAGAGATCGGGTCAGGAGAATGCATGATCTGATAGAAGGACTACTGGAATATTCAAGGGTAGGAAAAACATCCGACGATAATGCCACAATTGATACCCGTGAACTGATACAGGAAATCACCGACTCTCTTTCTCCACAGAAAGGATTCACAATAAAGATCAAAGGCGAAATGCCAGTACTGAAAGCCGACCGACTTCAACTTGGTCAGGTTTTCTCTAATCTGATAAGTAATAGCCTTAAACATCATGGAGGAAGAAAAGGTAAAATACGGATTTGCAGCAAACAAGTTGGAAAATTTTATGAGTTTACTGTGTGTGACAATGGACAGGGTATCGCTCCTGAGTACCATGACAAGGTATTCAAGATGTTCCAAACCCTCAAATCGAGCGATTTCAACAACAGCACTGGCATTGGATTAGCGCTGGTAAAAAAAATAGTTATAGAGCATGGTGGTTCCATACAGTTGAATTCTGCTGTGAATGAAGGAGCCTGCTTTACTTTCTTATGGCCTTATACACCTGTAGAAAATAACCAGAGTTATAGTAAAACTGAAGGTAAACTGACCGGGTGAAATTCCATGTTGAGCAAAAACGAATCCATATTGCTTATTGAAGATGACCGTGTCGATATTATGACCGTTCAACGTGCACTCAAAAAGAACAAAATTTCAAATCCACTATATGTAGCTCGAACCGGCCACGAAGCTTTTAATATGCTGCGCGGTGACAATGGTAAAGAACAGGTCACTCCTGCACTGATTTTACTGGATTTGAACTTACCCAAAATGAGTGGCATTGAATTTTTACACAAAATCAGAAATGATCCTGACTTATCCGAGCAGCGTATTATCGTACTAACCTCATCCAACGAACCCAAGGACAGAGA
>JAHRHW010000189.1 GCA_019100305.1 Candidatus Thiodiazotropha taylori
GAGCTGTTGCAGGCCTTGAAACGCCAACTGCGCGCCAAGGGGGTCACCTACCGTGAAGTCGCTGAGTTCCTGGAGTTGTCTGAAAACAGTGTCAAACGCCTGTTTGCCGAACGAAGCTTTTCCATCGCCAGGCTGGAGAAGGTTTGTGATCTGCTCGGTCTGGAGCTCTCCGATCTGGTGCAGCTCATGGTTGAAGGGCGGGAGCGAATCACTATGCTGACGGAGGATCAGGAGCGGGAGATGGTGGGTAACACCAAACTCCTGCTGGTGGCGATCTGTATCTTTAACCACTGGCAGTTTGAACAGATTCTGGCGGAGTACCGCTTTACTGAGGCTGAGCTGACCCAGTTGCTGGCCAAGCTCGACCGGCTAAGGATCATTGAGCTGCTACCGCTCAACCGGTTCAAACTGGTGGTGGACAAAAACTTCACCTGGCGTACTAACGGACCGATTCAGAGGTATTTTCAAAAGTATGCTCAGCCCGAGTTTCTCGATGCGAAATTTCTGCGAGAGGATGAGGCGCTGATCTTTACCAATGGATACCTGTCTGAGAGTTCGAGACTGAGCATGTTGCGACAGTTGAAGCGGGTATCGGTGGAGTTCAACCGGTTGCATGAAGAGGATGGTTCATTACCCCTCTCCCAGCGACAGGGTACCAGCTTGATGCTGGCATTCAGGCCATGGGATTTCAGTGTCTTCAGTAAACTGAAGCGGAATGCATAGAGGCAGAGAAAGTGGCAAGTGACAGGTCAGAGGATCACGCTGATGTGATCGTGCCGCCGCCGGTGATTCACATCATCAGCATCGGCTTGGCGGGAGTCATCAGCCACTATTTTCCCTTGCCACTGGCGCATTGGGTGATCCTGCAATGGCTTGCTCCTTTGCTGATCGTCGCGGCGATTGCCATTACGCTGTGGGGTATGCGTGAGTTTCATGCATCCCGTAATCCTGTTGCACCAATCCGACCGGTCAATCGATTGATGATTTCCGGACCCTATCGATTTACCAGAAATCCCCTCTATCTCTCTCTCATTCTGCTGCAACTGGGGCTTGCACTGTTTTTTCTCAACGGGTGGATGTTGTTGTTGCTGCTGCCCGCGGCGCTCATTGTGCATTTGTATGTGGTAGCGCGGGAGGAAGCTTATCTTCTACGCCGCTTTGGCGCTGACTACCAAACCTACCGAGAGCAGGTCAGGCGTTGGCTATAGCCAGGGCGTTTGATCGTTATGACAACCTGGTTGTGGGTCTGCTTAGAGAGAGATGATCGGTCTGGTGTTTGATGGCACTGTCCGAAGTCTCGACGCGCTTGTGCTATGTAGTCAGGGGCAATTGAATCGGTGCTTATGAGCTCCAGTGACAGAGTCGCTGCTATTCTGCTGCTCCCTTTGGGTTGTCGGTTGGTGTGACCACATCCTGTATCGCTTCCGGCGATGCGGTAATCGCACCGCTGGTCAGCATCGGCGAGGCGTCCAGATCTTCCGCATTCATCATCTCTGCGATCCGTTGAAGTGACGAGAGCAGCTGGTTCTGTTCCCAGTCCTTGAGTTCGCTCAAGCGTTGCTGAAAGCGCTCCTGTAGCAGGGGTACGGATTGTTTGACCAGTACTTCTCCCTGTTTGCTGGCCTTCAGTATCACTTTGCGCTTGTCACCGACATCGCGACTTCTCTCAAGCAACTCCCGGCTCTCAAGACGCTTCACTACATCGGTAACGGTTGCCTGACTCAAGCTGACCCGCTTCGCCAGTTCACTGCCGGTGATCTTGCCGCTGCGAGCGATCTCAGTCAGCAGCAGTGCCTGCGGGCCGGTCAGACCATGACTTTGCACTAGGTTTCTGGAGTGCTGATCGATTGCCCGGATAACCCGTCTGAGGGCAATCAGGATATCTTCAGTGATGTCGGCGTGGGTCATGAAATTATGTTCCCTAAATAATGTTAAGTTTTTATTACCAGTATCTTTGCAGGGTTTGCCGATATTGATGGGATTTTTATTGCGAAAATGTTTAGAATACTAATCATAGTTAGCTGAATATAAGGATCTTCCGCCTGGCACAGATGTGTCCATACAGGCGTCCAGTTCTATGCAAAATGCAGGAAGACATCTCTCTCGGTGGATCCTTATCTGTCTGTTTCTCTGCCTTTTTGCGGTATCGGCAGCGAGCGCGCCGCTCCTCTCCCTGGCGCCGACACAGAGTACCGATGGCAAAGCCACCCTGAGCTGGGAGCTTCCGGAAGGCGCCAGTGTTGAAGTTGAATCAAGTCTGGACAATCGCTTTGGCAATGCCGTCTCTCTCTATAAGGGCAGTGACCGGTCGACTGTTTTGACCGGCTTGGGTGACGGATCTTATCACTTCCGTGCCCGCTTCGTGCATCAAAATGGTGCAATTTCACCCTGGGGTGAACCAGTATATCTGCTTGTCGAGCACCATACCCTTACCAAAGCGATGAGCTTTTTTGCCATCGGTGCAGTGGTTTTTGTGGCGACTCTTCTGTTGATCATTCTCGGCGCAAGGCGGACGCAATAGACCCATGAGTTCAAACCTTCTGCAAGTCGATTTTCCGCGTCTCAAATCCGATGTGGAGGCACTCGCCGCGATTGGTCGTGCGGATGATCAAGGGATCTACCGGATGGCCTTTTCCGAGGGGGATATGCAGGCACGGAGTTGGTTGCAGGAGCGGATCGTTCAGGCTGGGCTCGAGTTGTATCAGGATGGGGCGGCGAACCTGTTTGGCCGTTTGGCGTGGGATCCTGACAAGCCCAGTGTGATGGTTGGATCACACATCGATACGGTGCCCGGCGCCGGACATCTGGACGGTGCCCTCGGGGTGTTGTGCGGGCTGGAAGCGCTGAGGTCGATGAAAGAGCAAGGGATCAGCCTTAAGCGGCCATTGGAGCTGGTGGCTTTTTCCGATGAGGAGGGACGCTTCAGCGGCATGTTCGGTTCCCAGGCCCTGTGTGGCGATATATCCCCTCAGTGGATTCATGCCGCCAGGGATCTGTCCGGTATGGGCTTGACCGAAGCGATGGCTGCGCAGGGGCTGGATGCGACTGAGGCGCTCTCTGCTGCCAGATCACCGGAGAGTCTGCACGCCTTTGTTGAGTTGCACATCGAACAGGGGCCGGTGCTTGATGAGTTGGGCAGTTCGATCGGTGTGGTAGAGGGTATCTGCGGCCTGAAGCGCTGGGATGTCCGTCTGACCGGGGTCGCCAATCATGCAGGCACCACGCCGATGCTGATGCGCAGTGACGCCTTCCAGGGGCTCGCGGAGTTCTCTGTGGAGATCGACCGAATCCTGGAGGAGCATGGTGGTCCTCAGAGTGTCGCCACCATAGGTCGCGTTGAGCTGCAACCCGGAGCGGCCAATGTGGTACCTGGAGAGGCCCGCTTTGCGTTGGAGTTTCGCGATCTGGAGGAGTCGGTCCTGTATGACTTGAGCGATGCTTTTCGGCGCACTCTGTCAGCCATCGCCCGGCGTCGTGGCCTGATGTTCGACTTCAAGGTGGTGAGTGAACTGGTGCCGGTCAGCTGTGATCAGCGCATTCGTCAGCTGATTGAATCCACCGCGCAGACCTTTGCCTACAACCACCACCGGCTCCCCAGTGGTGCAGCCCATGACACACAGCAGCTGGCACGGATCACCAGAACCGGCATGATTTTTGTACCGAGTAAGGATGGGCGCAGCCATTCTGCGGCGGAGTGGACCTCGTGGAACGACATCCAAGCCGGCGCCAATGTGTTGCTGAACACACTCTATGATCTTGCCAACGAGGAGTCACCATGAGTGACCAAGAAGAAAAACAACCTGATCCTTATATGAACATCGATCCACTTCGGGATACCTACCGGGAGAAGATCGCCGAAGCGGCTGGGCGCACCCACTCGCTGCAAAGACACAACACCGCGCTGCTGTGTATCGACATGCAGTATCTTGATGCGGCACCTGGATTTGGTGTCTTCGCCGATGCGGACTCATCCGGTCTGCCTCCCGAGTCCCAGGCCTACTACTTCGATCGTCTGGAAAGTCTGGTGCTGCCGAATGTGCGGCGTCTGCAGGAAGCCTTTCGGGCCAATCGACTGGAGGTGGTGCATACCAGAATCCAATCCCTGACCCAGGATGGACGGGACCGGGGTCCCGGGCACAAACGGCTCAATCTGCATGCACCGCCAGGTTCCAAAGAGGCGGAGTTTCTGCCGATCATTGCACCCCATGGGGATGAGATCGTGATCAACAAAACCGCTTCCGGGGTCTTCACCTCCACCAACCTGGAGTATGTGCTGCGTAACCTGGGTATCACCGGGCTGTTTGTTGTCGGGGTCTACTCCAATGAGTGTGTCAGTACTGCGGTGAGAGACGCCTGCGATCTCGGTTTCTATGTCACCCTGATCTCGGATGGCATTGCCACGGTAACCCCTGAGCTGCAACAGGCCACGGACACTACCATGAAGGATCGCTATGCCCGGTTGATGAACACCGACGAGGCCCTCTCGGAGATCGAAGGGGTGTTCCTTTGAACTCTGACCCGGTACTCAGTGCGGATCTTGGCTGGCTGATACTGGCTCTGTTCAGTGCCGTTTGGATCTGGCTGGGCTGGTGGCTGGGTCGGCGCGCACAGGGGTTGGATGGTTTTATGCTGGCCGGTCGCAAGGTCGGTCTGGCCCTGGGAACCGCTACCGCCATGGCTACCTGGGTAACCAGTAACACCACCATGGCAGCACCCCAACTCGCCTTTCAGATGGGGATCTGGGGGATGGTGGGTTATTCCCTGGGCTCGATCGGTCTGATTCTGTTCGCACCCCTGGCGAAACGGATTCGTGAACTGATGCCTCAGGGCTTCACCAGCGGTGATTTCATACGGCTGCGCTATGGTAATCTGGCCTGGCGGGTGTTTCTGGTGATCTCCCTTTTCTATGCCTTCGGCTGGTTGATCAGCCTGGGGATGGCAGGTGGGGTATTGATCAACGCCCTCACCGGTATCGATTACCACATCGGCATGTCAGTGATTGTCGCGGTGTGTGTCAGCTATACCTTGCTAGGTGGTTTGCGTGCGGTCATCGGAACCGATTTTCTGCAATCGCTGATCATTCTCACCGGTCTTGTGATCCTTGCGGTGCTGGCGATTACCAAGGTCGGTGTGGATACCATGCATGAGCAGGTTTTGATGGAGCGGCCTGAGCTGCTCAACCTGCTGTTTCCCGCTGCGATCATGTTCCTGTTCAACAATCTGTTGTTTGGTGTCGGCGAAATCTTCCACTCGAATGTCTGGTGGAGCCGAGCCTTCGCTTTTCGTGAAGGTGTAGGGTTCAAAGCCTATCTGATCGCCGGTCTTTTCTGGACACCGGTGCCGATTGTGGCTGGCTTTCTCGCTTTGACTGTTCCCGCATTGAACATCAATGTGCCGACGGCGGATATGGTTGGCCCCCTGGTGGCTGGCGAGTTACTGGGTGCCGGTGGCGCGGTGCTGGTCTTCATCGTGGTCTTCTCCGCGCTGGCCTCCAGCCTGGACTCTCTGCTGGCGGCCACTTCCGATCTGGTGTTGACTGACCTCTATAAAGGGCATCTGCGGCCACAGGCCAGGGAAGAGGAACTGGTCAAGGCGGCGCGCTGGATCACTCTCGGTCTGGGCGTCATGACCTGGCTGCTCTGCTGGCCCCGCATCACCACCCTGGCTGAGCTGCTCTATTTCACCGGTGCCTTTGTTGCCAGCACCATCTGGCCGGTGGCCGCCGGTCTCTACTGGCGCAGCATCAATCCGTTTGGAGCCACTCTGGCGATGGCCTTGGGTACACTGATCGGGCTGCTGAGCTATTTCATGATCGGTTTCTATGTGGCGGCTCTGGTGGCCGCCGCAGTCTCCATGACCCTGGTGTTGCTGACAACCTGGTTGGCGCCTCGCAGCTTTGATTGGCAGCTGCTTAATCCAACACCCATACCTGCCAGGGAGGCGCGTTGATGATTATCCCCCCTGAAATACTCAATCTACTGATTATCGCTGCAACAGCGATGGTGGCCGCCGCACCGGTCATCCTGCTCTTGCTCTGGTTCCGGGATAGAAAAGGAGGAACCCTGTGGTGACTGATATTGATGCTCAATTGACCAAACCGTTGGAAGAGCCGGCTCTGGATGTACAGGGCTTTGAACGGCCAAGGTCCTTGTTGGAGCGGCTGGCGGAGGATCTGGTGCCCCTGCTGGAGCTGGCCCACCGCCCGGTTATTTCGGCTCGGCAGTTCAGCCGTGAGCAGTTGGTACAACTCTGTCGACTGGCGGCAAAGTATGAGACCGAGCCTCAACGTATCACCCGCCCGCTGACCGGTAAGATTCTGATCTCCGCCTTCTATGAGCCGAGTACTCGTACCCGCCTCTCATTCGAGAGCGCCTGGCATCGTCTGGGCGGGGACATTATGTCGATCACCGATCCGGCGACCACTGGCATCGCCAAGGGCGAGTCACTCTATGATGTGGGTGAGATGCTCAACCACTATGGGGATCTGGTCGTACTGAGGGACAGCGACAATCGGGCTGTCTATGAGATGCTCGAGGCGTTGCGTATTCCGATCGTCAATGGGGGTAACGGGACCGACGAGCATCCGACCCAGGCGATGGCAGACGTCTACACGATGCTTAAAGCGGTACCTCAGTTGGCTGATCCGGGCAGCATGACGGCCTCTGAAACGATCCGTATCGGCATTATAGGTGTGCCGGGCCGGATGCGTACCATCCGCAGCCTGCTGCTGTTCCTGTCGCTGTTTTCTGAGGGTATCGATGAGCTGGTGATTATCAGTGAGGATCAGGATCCCTTCTCCGAGGGGCAGTACAAGGAGTTGACTGAGGCGGGGCTGAATATTCGCATCACACCGGATTTGAATGAGGTGCTGCCGCAGCTGGATGTGGTCTACCTGAATGCCATCGCCTGGGTATCGGATGGCTATGAGCAGCATGGCAGGACCTATCGTCTCGATGCCGATTCGCCGTTCAAGCCCGGGGCTGTGGTGATGCACCCTTTGGCTCGGGGCGAGGAGCTCGATCGCAGTCTGGATGAGACTCCGTTCAACTGGTATTTCGCCCAGGCCCGTGGTGCGGTTTTCGTGCGCATGGCGCTGCTCTCCGTGTTGTTGAAAAGTTATAGCTGAAGTAGAAAAGATATGTGTGGCATTGCAGGATTTATCTATGCGGACCGGGATCGCCCCGTCGACCCTGAAACCCTGGTGGCCATGGCGGCCATTCAATACCATCGCGGCCCGGACGGCTTCGGTGTACGGCGCATGCCGGGGGTGGGATTCAGTCATGCCAGGCTCTCCATCGTGGACCTGGATGAGAGCCGCGGGCGGCAACCGTTCGAGAGCGCCGATGGTCGGCTGATGCTGACCAAGAATGGTGAGCTATACGATTATCAGCGCATCCGCGCAGATCTTACGGCCCGGGGGGACCGGTTTCAGACCAAAAGCGATTCAGAGATGATCATGCATCTCTATCCGCGACTCGGGTTGGAGGGGATGCTGCCCCATCTACGAGGTGAGTTTGCCTTCGCTCTGTATGACAAGCCGGCCGACCGACTGATGCTGGTGCGGGATCGTTTCGGCATCAAGCCACTCTACTGGGCTGAGGCGGACGGTGTGCTGGTGTTCGGCTCGGAATTGAAGGTGCTGTTCGCCCATCCCGAAGTGCAGCGCAAATTCGATCCGGCGGGTGTCTATCATCAACTGATGCAGACCATCGTGCCAGGCTCCACCGCTTTCGAAAATATCCATCAGGTACCCCCTGGGCATCAGCTGGTGGTAGAGCGAAAGGATGGGCGTTTGTGTATTACCCAGCAGAAATATTGGGACATGCCCTTTCCTGAAGAGGCTGACAGGCCTTCCGAATATGATGAGGATGAGTGGATCGAAGCGGTGCGCGCCAAACTGCTGGAAGCGGTACAGTTGCGCCTGGAAGCGGATGTGCCGGTCGGCTGTTATCTCTCCGGCGGTATCGACTCCTGTTCGATTCTTGGGCTGGCCGCGGCCGCCAGGCAGAGCCCGGTTAAGGCCTTTACCATCGGTTTTGACAACAAGGATTATGACGAATCGCCGATCGCCCGGGAGATGGCCGAAAGCACCGGTGCCGATCAGGACCTGATGATGCTGGATGCCTCCCATCTCTACGATAATTTTGTCGAGACCCTGTGGCACACCGAGCGGACCATCTACAACACCCTGGGGGTGGCTAAACTGCTGATGAGCCGGCATGTGCAGAGCGTCAACTACAAGGTGGTGTTGACCGGTGAAGGTTCCGATGAGTTGTTCGGTGGCTATCCCGCCTTCCGTCGGGATATGTTTCTGCACGGTCTGGATCACCTCTCCG
>JAHRHW010000190.1 GCA_019100305.1 Candidatus Thiodiazotropha taylori
CCCCTCTCCCTTGATGGGAGAGGGGTTGGGGAGAGGGTGTACGCGAAGCGTTTTACCTGGGTAAAAAATAGAAGAGCTCACAAACCCTTCATCTTTATCGCGTTGATTTCTCATTAAAGAGTAAGGGGCTTATTCTCCCCCTATCCCCCGGCCCCTCTCCCGCGGCGGGAGAGGGGAGTTAAGAGCCGCCACGCTGACAATAAATCTGTACGAGTCCCTCTGCTTATCTGTGCTCTCATATCTCTCGATCAGCAATGAAAACCAACAAACGATGAGTCAGTTAAGTTTAAAATGTAGGAAGTTCCTGGGGCAGCAGAGGGCTGAGTCTGTTGTACGTCCAGCGGCGTTACAATTCGCTTATGTAGAGTAACGGCATCACGCTCATTCTGCCTTGCTGAAGACAAAACAGCCCCACCTGGACAGATTGGATTAGTATTTACAGGTTCGAGTGTCCGATCAATACCCGATCAATTTTTCTCCGCCGTCATGTAGCAGATCCAACCGGCATCGGCTTCCCCCTCTTTAACGGGAACAAAGATGCCATCGGGTTCACCATCATCATCGAATCCCTGCCAATAGAAAGTGATTTTCTCAAATCCCACTTCGGACAGCAGTTCACGGACTTCTGGCAGACTCCACAGGCGCCAGTCATAACTGAAGGCCTTTTCGTAGCGCGAGCCATCCTCGAAATCGAAATGGATATGACAGATCAAGGTGCCGCTGATCGGATCATATTTCTCCTGCTCCCAGATATAGGTGAAGGTGGAGTCACCATCCTCAATGTCACGCTCCTCCTCGATCTCCTTGTAGGAGTCATAGCCGCCATAGGCATCCATGAAAAGTACGCCATCATTGGAGAGCTGTTCATAGACCCGTTGAAAGTAGCTTTTCAACTGGTCACGCTCCTTGAACAGCCAATAACTGAAATTCATGGCTGAGATGATCTCCATCGGCTCAGTCTCAACATTCAGTACATTCTCCTCCAGCAAGGTGACCCGTTTTCGCTGCGAGGATTTCAGTTTTGCAAGCTGATTCGCTTCACCCCATTGCAGAACCTCGCTATCGAGATCGACGCCGATTGCTTGGTTGCTCTTGCGTCTTTTCACCCATTCACAACAGACATTGGCGGTGCCACAGAAGTCCTCACGCAAGTGTTTGGCACGGCGTCCCTTGAGCTTTTTGAAGGTCTCATCGACGAAATCGATTTCGGCTTCGGAGCATTGCACTGAGAGTTCGTAGAGATGGTGACGGTCTGCTGTATCGGCTATGGATTGTGATTTCTTTTTTCGTTTGCCCATTGCTGTTTTTATCAATGCGGTTGGAGTTATCATTCAATCAAAGAGTGAATGCTAACCCATCAAGCTCTGTATCGCTATGCTAAAAAAACAGCTTTAATGAAGTGACGGTAGGGTTTTTGAGGAGAGCGCAAGCAGGACATGAAGGGTGGTTGGATTAATCACCCAACAATATCTTGTTCATCGATATACGCCTCTTCAACCAGCTCGTTTAAAATTTGATTGCACTTTGTCTTGAGATGATCTCTCAACAGTCGCACAGCCGGTGTAATCAGCTGCCGGTTGGGACAGATCAGCCAAAGTTCGGTCGCCTCAGGTTTGTATTCCGCTAGCAGGTTGACCACTCTGCCGGAGAGCAGATCATTCGACATGTCGAGGCAAGATTTAACCGCCACGCCTTTACCTGCAACACACCAGCGTCTGACAAGATCCCCGTCATTGGAGGCCCGGTTGCCACTCATTTTGATTTTATATTCGGTGTCATCCCGGGTGAAGCTCCAGAGATCGTGAATGATGTCATACAGCTGATAGAAGAGTCCGTTGTGCGCCGGCAGATCGTGTGGATGGTGGGGGGTGCCATGCTGTTGCAGATAGTCGGGGGTTGCGCAAAGCAATCCAGGGACATTACAGATTTTAAAGCCATACAAATTGGCATCATCGGGCGAGCCGTAACGCAGTGCGATGTCCACCGCGTCCCGATAGAAGTCGATATTGCTGTCACTGATATAGGTTTTCAAGCTCACCTTTGGATAGCTCTCCATGAACTCGTCCAGCCAGGGGGTGACCAGATTACGCCCCAGGTCCGATGAGAGGGTAATGCGCAGTTCCCCATCCACGATATCCAGATCATCCCGTACATTCTGTTTGGCCTGCTCCAACATCAGCAGGGCCTGTTCGCATTGGGGGATGTAGCGCTCACCGGCGGATGAGAGTCTGAGTCGTCTGGTGGTGCGGATGAACAGGTCCATACCCAGCTGACGCTCCACCCGTTTGAGTGCGGCGCTGGCGGTAGCGGTGCGCATGTCCAGCTGTGCCGCAGCACCTGTAATACTGCGCAGTTCAGCGACTTTCAGGACCACTTGCAGATCTTCGAGCAGCATATTATCTAAGAATATTTGATAATGTTTCTTTTATTATGCTGTTTAAGGTAGATTATTCAACTCCTACACTTCATTTCATTCGTTAACACCTGAGATGGAGCAACCCCATGAAAGCCGTTGGTTACAGTCAATCCCTGCCGATTGAGACCCCTGAAGCGCTGCTCGATATCGAGCTCCCCCAGCCGATTGCTACAGGCCGGGACCTGTTGGTGAAGGTCGATGCGATCGCAGTCAATCCGGTGGATTACAAGATTCGCCAGAATATGGCTCCCAGCGATGAGGCCTGGCGGGTGCTTGGCTGGGATGCAGTCGGTGAAGTTGTGGCGACCGGTGAAGCGGTCACAAGCTTCAGACCCGGAGACAAAGTCTTCTATGCGGGAGATCTCAACCGACAGGGAAGTAACGCGGAGTACCAACTGGTGGACGAGCGTCTGGTCGGTCATAAACCAAAGAGTCTGACGGATGAAGAGGCGGCCGCTTTGCCGTTGACTGCGATCACCGCCTGGGAGCTGCTGTTTGAACATCTGGCCATCACTCAGGTGTCACCCGAGGCAAAGGAGCGATCCAATGAGGTCATCCTGGTAGTCGGCGCCGCTGGAGGGGTCGGTTCCATTCTGCTGCAACTGGCCAGCACCATCACCGGTGCTACCACCATCGCCACCGCATCGCGGGAACGTTCACAGGCCTGGGTAAAGCAACTGGGTGCCGATCATGTAATCGACCACAGTAAACCGCTACAGCCTCAGATCGAGGCCCTCGGTATTGGTCAGGTGACCCACATCGCCAGTCTCAACAACACGGCCGACTACTTTGATGATTACACTGAAATTCTGGCACCCTTCGGCAAGATCGCCATGATCGATGATCCTGAGTCGCTGGATGTGATGAAGCTGAAACCGAAGAGCCAGTCACTGCATATCGAGTTCATGTTTGCCCGTTCGATGTTCAATGCGGTGGATATGCAGGTACAAAGTGATTTGCTGAACCGGGTCGCCGATCTGATCGATCAGGGGTTTATCAGAACCACCGTCGGTAAAAAGTTGGGCGTCATCAATGCCGATAATCTGAAACAGGCTCATCAGGAGCTGGAGTCCGGGCGTGCGATCGGCAAGATTGTTTTGCAGGGTTTTTGAATGTTACGACCGGTGCTGCTCAGCGAGCAGGATTGACTCATTAAAACTCAGACGAGGATTTAAGCATGTCTTACTATTCGGTTTTGGATGTAACACCAAACAGTGAGGATTGGATTCCAGACTACATCGGGCCGGCCAACAGACTGGTCGCTCAATATGGCGGAAAATATCTGGCGCGTACCACCAGCCACAGCCAGCTTGAAGGTGAGCAGAAAGAGGCGGCATTACGCATCATTATCGAGTGGCCATCCAAACAGGCGGCCGAGTCATTCATGGCAGACTCCCAATACCAGCCCCTAGCTTCGGCTTTCTCCCATCCGTTATCCTGATGAGACAAGCGTATGAATGCAGCAATTGATGAGAGAGCCTTTGAAACAATCAATCCAGGCTATAACAGTACATTTCAACCGGGTCGTTTGAGCCTAGGATTGGTGGTTCCCCTGGAGCAGTATACCTCCGGGCCAGTCCCCACGATGACACGCCATATCGAGCGGGTGGAGTTGGCAGAAGCGCTGGGTTTCTCTGCGGTTTGGCTCAGGGACGTGCCATTCAATGTTCCATCCTTCGGCGATGCCGGACAGCTGTTCGATCCGTTTGTCTATCTGGGGATGCTGGCCGCCAAAACCGAACAGATCGCCCTGGGTGTCGCCAGCATCGTACTACCATTGCGTCATCCGGCACATGTTGCCAAGGCGGCAGCCAGTGTCGACCAACTCTCCGGTGGACGACTGATTCTCGGTGTGGCCTCCGGTGACCGGCCGGAAGAGTATCCGGCACTTAACCTTACATTTGAAGACCGGGGTGAGCGGTTTCGCCAAAGCTTCGACTACATTCGACACATGTGGGAGGAGCAGTCGACCTTCGAGAGTGGCTATGGCAATCCCCATGGTGGTATGGATATGCTGCCGAAACCAGCCTTTGGCAAGCTGCCGATGTTGATCACCGGCGGCAGTCAGCAGGATCCGGATTGGATTGCCAGGCATGGAGAGGGCTGGATCACCTATCCGCGCACTGTTTCGGCACAGGCGCGACTGGTGAGTGACTGGCGGAACAATGTAAAAGCTGTGGGTGGGCCTGCCAAGCCCGCCGTGCAATCCCTCTATATCGACTTGACTGAAAATCCTCAGACGGAACCACAACCGATCCATCTTGGTTTCAGGTTGGGTGCTTATCATCTGCTCAACTATTTGAAGTCTCTGGAACAGATCGGCATCAACCATGTGGCGTTCAATCTTCGATTCAATCAACGTGATATCGAGACTACACTGAAGCATCTGTCAGCAGAAATCCTGCCCGAATTTCAGCACGATTAACACGACACACTCATTCGTAGGGTAAAAAACGGAGTAAATCAATGCAGAAAACCATCATGATCACGGGAGCCACGGATGGTATCGGTCTGGCTGCAGCAAAAAAGCTGCTCGCCATGGGGCACTATCTGCTGCTGCATGGACGCAATCCCACAAAACTCTCTGCGGTTGAAAAAGAGCTATCGAGCCTGGCTGAAAGTGACCGAGTGGAAACTTATATCGCCGACCTCTCCGTACTGGGCGAGGTGCAAGAGCTGACCGACCTGGTTGCACAACGCCATCAGCATATCGATATACTGATCAACAATGCGGGTATCTTCAAAACATCCGAACCACTTACCCCGGAAGGGCTGGATGTGCGCTTTGTGGTCAACACCATTGCACCCTATCTGCTGACGAAAAAAATGCTGCCACTGATGGGGCAGGGCGGTCGGGTCATTAATCTCTCCTCTGCGGCCCAGTCTCCGGTGGATCTGCAGGCACTGATGGGACAGCAGCGAATCGATAATGATTTTGAAGCCTATGCACAAAGTAAACTGGCAATCACCGCCTGGTCCCGCAGCCTGGCGGAGATAGATACACTGCAGGGTCCGACAATCATCTCTGTCAATCCCGGTTCGATGCTTGGCAGCAAGATGGTCAAGCAGGCATTCGGTGTGGCTGGCAAGGATATCAACATCGGTGCGGATATTCTCACTCGGGCAGCGCTGTCGGATGAGTTTGAGACGGCCAATGGCAAATATTTCGATAACGACTCTGGAAGCTTCGCCTTGCCTCATGCCGATGCCCTCAATCCGAAGATCGCTGAATCGATCATTGAATCGATTGAGTCAGTTCTGGGTGAATACTCGAACTAGATTTGAATCTCGATTGAAATCGGGGACACTCAGAGAACCATCACTTTTCATTCGGAGCTGGAAAGGTGACAGCTTAAACAGACGGATTCAGGCAGATTAAAAATAACAATCCCAATATGAACTGCGACAGTTTTCGTTTATGGGATGGGGTCTCTTGATCTCCACAGGAGATGAAAACTCGAACTATACTCGTTTTATCAGGATGAGAGAGAGAAGAGGTGGTGTTATGGCAATTGCGATTACACTCCAGCAGTTTTTGCAGAATCACGCTTTAGATTACGAGATCATTGATCACCGACGCACCAGTTCCACGCTGCACAGTGCGGAAGCCGCGCACATTCCCGGGGACAGGATGGCCAAGTCGGTATTGCTGGGGGATGACGAGAGCTACATGTTGGCGGTCATTCCGGCAACCCATCACATCGATTTTGATGATCTGACCCAACTTACCGGACGCAATCTCTTTCTGATATCGGAAGAAGAGTTACAGCAGGCCTTTGCCGATTGTGAGACAGGCGCCGTGCCGCCGGTTGGCGATCCCTATGGGATAGAGACCCTGGTCGATGTGGCTCTGTTGCAACAACCCGATCTCTATTTCGAGAGTGGTGACCACGGAAAATTATTGCATCTCAGTACCGATTCCTTCCGGGAATTGGAAGAGAACGCGATTATGGGTGAGTTCAGTTACCACATCTAACCCTCTGATGAGCTTGGTTGGCCATTGGGGCCATTTGTTGGCCGGAGCGAAATCAGCTGAAAAACGGTGCATGAAGAGGGATATGCCGTTTTACAGCTGATTTCTCCATGGCGATCCCGCTTCCTATTGGTCGGATAGCCGCTTAGCCATTTGATTCCAGGTACAAACTAGTTTAATCTTGCGCTCCTTAAATCTGGAGAGATGTCCGAGTGGCTGAAGGAGCACGCCTGGAAAGTGTGTATACGTTAATAGCGTATCGAGGGTTCGAATCCCTCTCTCTCCGCCAATAAAAAAGGGGCCCCATTCGGGGCCCTTTTTTATTGGCGGAGAGAGTGGATTTGATTCGAACCCTTCGTTCGAAAGGAACGAAGTGACGCCGACGCCGCAGCAAAGCGTAGGCGCCCCGAAGGGGTGAGCGCAGCGAATCACCAGAAGCGAAGCGACGCAGGACGCCGCAGTGAAACGTAGGCGCCCCGAAGGGGTGAGCGCAGCGAATCAATCCCGACCTTCAGCCCACACCCAAGCCAAGGAGACCCTCCTTCGTGCCCATTTTAATAGGTGGAGAGAGAGGATTTGATTCGAACCCTTCGTTCGAAAGGAACGAAGTGACGCCGACGCCGCAGCAAAGCGTAGGCGCCCCGAAGGGGTGAGCGCAGCGAATCACCAGAAGCGAAGCGACGCAGGACGCCGCAGTGAAACGTAGGCGCCCCGAAGGGGTGAGCGCAGCGAATCACCAGAAGCGACGCGACGCAGGACGCCGCAGCGAAGCGTAGGCGCCCCGCAGGGGTGAGCGCAGCGAATCAATCCCGACCCTCCGCCCACACCCAGGCCAAGGAGACCCTCATGCCCCCTTTAGTTAGCGGAGAGAGAGGATTGATTCGAACCCTTCGTTCGAAAGGAACGAAGTGACGCCGACACTTGTTTACTCTAAAAGCAGTGTAATTAGCTGCTTAGGTCCATGAATCCCATAAGCCAGCGTCTGCTCAATATCCGCCGTCTTGGAAGGGCCTGATATCAACAGGACATTGGTCGGCAAACCATCAGCCCAATCTTCTTTTTCAATCACTTCGCCAAAGGTCTGATAGAGTTTCTTTGCATCCAGCAAAGCGATATGCACCGGTGGTACCAGTGACATCAGGCGGGGTTCATCCCGGTCTGGCATGAGTACCAGGGTGCCGGTCTCGGCGATGCCGCAGCGGCTGCCGGTTATGGCGACATCGATCTTTGAGAAGAGCTCGGGTTTCCAGGATTCGATGGCTTCATCGTATTGATGAAATACGCTGTTTTCGATATTGCCGGCACCCAATTGCTGGCCAATTTGCCCTGTTCCAGTCAGGACCTGATGCAGGCCCCGTTTGGGTAGCTCTTCTGCCAGCCAGTCGATCCATTGGTTGGCGGGCAGGCGATGGACCTCACCGTGTACGGCGGTTTGACACTCGGTAAATCGGGCGGTGCGTTGTGAGGCGCTCCAGGCTTCAAATGGGGGCGCGCTTTGTAGCGGCTGTTCCAGATCTGCCCGGTTGTCACGCAGACGTTGAAGGATCTTCTCTCTTGCTTCACTCATCTTCATATCCCTGCTGACGGGCCAGTTCGCTGAGTGATCTGGGTGCGGGGGTCGGGAGGGGACGATAGCGTCGCCATCCAGTCGCGAGTGGCGGCTTGATGCGGCGTAAGCGGGTGGCGAGAAACTTAAAACTACGGTAAAGCAGGGGGCGGGCGTAGATCGATTGCCATAGCTTCCAGGTCACCGCCTCACTGCGGCTGCGCAGGGCACCTGTACCGGGCACTCCCTTGTCGCCTGGATTTGCGTTCACTGCATCGGCACGCAGCCGGTTGATCAGTTTCGGCAGCGGGATGCGTACCGGGCATACCTCACCGCAGGCACCGCA
>JAHRHW010000191.1 GCA_019100305.1 Candidatus Thiodiazotropha taylori
ACAGCCTAAACCGCAGCGTGAAGTGGGTTCAGACGATATAACCCGTCATGAATTTCACCAGGGACTGGTCCGCCTGTTGTTCATCAGTCTATTCACCACCTACATGTTTGCGATCAATACCTTTAACCCTGACAGCGACAAAGTAATACAGCTGCATCTCTATATGGGATTGGGATATACCCTCTTTTCACTACTCCATCTGTTGAGCTTGCGTATCGTTGCAAAACCCTCTGCTATCCGCAGAACCATAACACTGCTGGGAGACAACGGGATTGTCTTTTACGGTTTGCTGACTATGGGCGAGTACAGCCCACCACTGTTTGCCATCATGCTGTTAATTACCATTGGCTATGGCGTTCGATTCGGTCTCGGATACCTGTATGCCGCAACGGTTCTTTCAAATATCGGATTTCTGATTGCTATCCAGACAGCCGAATACTGGTCGGCTTCTCCCCTGTTGAGCTACAGCCTGCTGACAACCAATATATTAATACCGGTTTTCGTATCCTATCTGCTGAAACACTTGACAACCGCAAAACTGGATGCTCAATCGGCAAATGAGGCCAAATCGAGATTTTTGGCCAATATGAGCCATGAGATACGTACACCATTAACCGGCATTATCGGCTTGAGCGATCTGATGCTGAGAGAGGAGCACAGCACAGCCACGTACAAGAATATCAATGCCATTCACAGCGCATCCAATCACCTGCTGTCGATCGTCAACGATGTTTTGGATTTCTCCAAAATCGAAGCCGGTTTTTTAAACATCGATAGCAAAGCATTTGACCTGCATGCCCTGATCAACCAGGTCAGTAACCACTATCGACCTTCCGCGATGGGAAAAGGTCTGGAGTTCCGCATCGATCTCTCCCCCAGCGTTCCCTTCTATCTTCTTGGCGATGAAACCAGACTCCGCCAGGTTCTGATGAACCTCCTGAGCAATGCGGTGAAATTTACCGATAAAGGTGAGATTGCCCTGCAAATCAGCCTGGAGAACCGAAGAAACAACAGTGCCAGCATCCTGTTTGAGGTGTTGGATACCGGTATCGGCATCACACCGGACAAGCAGAAACAGGTCTTCAACCGCTTCTCACAACTCGATAACTCCGATGCCAGAAATGTCAGCGGTACCGGCCTGGGAACAACCATTGCCTATGACCTGGTCAAGCTGATGGGTGGCGAACTTGCTTTCTACAGCCTGCCTGATAAGGGCAGCCGGTTCTTTTTCAAACTCCAATATGAGGTATTGCCCTATTCTGATCAGCAGCAGTTCAACGATCGTGAGGTTATCTGCATCACGCAAAGTAGCGAAATATCAAAACTGGTGGAAGAGGTTTTATTTGATTGGAATATCTCCCATCGTCTGATTGACGAGAAACCGGATATCATTCATGCGCTGTATCACAATCCGGTAAAGTATCAACCACTACTGGTTGTTCTGGACGAGAGCTGTCTGCTTCACCGCGGCCAGGATTTCTATCAACAACTGCTCTCTGACCCTGGAATCTGCCGTAATACCATTATTATCCGTACACAAGCACATCAGGCAGATGAAATCATCAGGCAGAATCCAGTCGGCGCAATCATCGATTCCCCTTTTGAATCCGATGCATTACGCAATACACTTCACTACATGTTGACCAGATCAAACTACATCAATATTGGTGGAACACTAACAATACCCTATCAGGATGCGGGTAAAAATAAGCATATTTTGATTGGTGAGGACACATCCATAAACAGATATCTGCTTGAAGAGATATTGGTACGCAGTGGATATAAGGTAACCATGTGTGAAACCGGCGAATATGCATTGCGTCAGTTAACGCAGCGTCCCTTTGATCTGGCAATACTCGATATGCAAATGCCATCTGTCACCGGGGTGGATATCATCAAACACATTCGCGGTGAAAATGGCCAGAACCAAGCCATTCCCATCATGATTCTCACAGCCAATGCAACAGATGAAGCAAGGGATCAATGCCTTGAAGCCGGTGCCGATCTGTTTATGACCAAACCCTTCGAAACCTTGGAACTGTTAAGAACTATTGAGATGTATCTGGCACCACCATCCGATGTAAACAACGGTGAAGCGAGAGACTATACCCAGGATCTGGAAAACCCGGCGACCAATTAGCCCCTGTTGACGCCGAGTTACTGCATGTGCGAAATAAAGTGCATCACTTGCTTCGCTGCCATTTTCCCTTACTGTTCTGATACCAATACCCCTTAGGAGCCTCTTCAATCCACACACGAGCAAAAATATCGCGAATACTCTGCTCCCACTCCGGGTGACCATTGGCTCGGGCAATCTCTGTATAGAGTGAATTCCGATCTCCGTTTTCATCTGCCACCAGCTTTTTCACCCGGTTTCTATCCTTCAAAGGGATCTTTTTCAATTCACGTATTGTAATCAGACCTTTATTGGTAAAACCCAAAGCACCGGATCGATAAAAACCGGTCAGCCTCGACTGCCGCTTTGACATGGAAGCACGCAACTTGCGTATCGAGGGTGACGAGATATCGATGTTGGGTTGTGCCGCATGGGCTGGCGGTATGACAAAGTTCAGTATCGTTTCAGCAGCGGATGTAAGCTTTGTGCTGTTGAATTGATAGAAGGATTGGTCATCTTCCTGCTGCGCTTCGGGTTGGGACTTCTGAGGCTGATCTGGATTGGCTTCGTCACCCAGCACATCCCGAACAATTACCCTGGCTGCCTCTTCAGCAGCTGCGGCCGGAAAATAGATATTGATAGTCACACAGGCGGCCAGGCTCAATGCGATCAATAGATATCCAAAAAAAGACCGCAACATAACCGTTCGCTTAATCATAAGTCTGAGTATCCTCATCGTATTGCTTATCCTGAATGTTCACTCTTTCCGATACAGGTCGAATCCGGTCCGCTGGCGTTGCTGGATCCCGACAGTTGATGGAATGAAGAAAAGCGACTCAATCAGTGTTTGCTTGTGGCAAAAACAGCTTACTGCACTTCCATCCCTTCGACACGGATATTTTTCAGACGTTCCTCCAGTGTCTTCCAGGCCACCCGTCGATTGCGGGCTATTACATCAATTCTTGGTAAACCGGCCCCTTTCACCAGATAGTACCCCCCATCGGGGTGGTCAATACCACCCAACTCGGCAAGATTCCCATCAAGCGTGGCTCGTAACTCTATTCGATTGTAGCGAAACTCTTTGAAAATACCCAAGAAGGTATTCTGTAAACTGCCGCCCACTCCATTCCCGATGGAGGTAAGATTATCCACAGCCCGCTGACTGATCCGATGCGGCAATTCGTCATCTGCTGGCGAATTGAACTGAGCCTGAAACGCAACAGGTTCCCAATTCAACAGATGCAAGTCGTTGACCTTCCCCTCCAGACCTCCCTCGATATGGCCAAACGAGAAGGTCCGGGTGATCTGTTCCAGGTCCAGCCCTTTCAACTCAGCAGACGCAAATAGCTCTGGAACGCGACCCAAAGGCTGTTTGATCTTCAACTGTTCAACTTCAATCCGGCCACCAAACACATCCACCTGCAAGGCACCATCAAAATCCAGAGATTCATTCTGATAGTGCATCCTGGGCAGTCTACCATTCAACTCACCGCTCAGGACTGGCCAATCGAAAGCTGTAGAGAGCTCCTGCAGAGAGAGATTGACAACTTCAGCACCGGTCTCCCATTCGGGACTGCCGTAAAACAGATTTTCCGCTTCCAGTCGATCGATGATGATCTGGCCACCAAGCAGCTGGATATCAAGAGGTTTCAACAAGTTGATGCCATTGGGCAGAGCTTGCAGATTGACACTGACTGGACCATGGTGAATTTGATACAGATGCCCCTTCTGCACATTGAAATGGCTCGCTTGACCATTCTCACGATTTGACCAGGCTAACAACCCATGCAGATCATAGAGTGCAAACACGCCTCGCAAATCGTCTACATCGATCGACTTAAGCTCAGACCTGATCAGCGCCACCTCACCATCAACGAGTTCCATCTCTCCCACTATGCCACCGGTAATCTCCAGCTCATCGACCATACTGCCGATCACCATCGGTTGGATGATGGATTGATAGAGTTGATCCAGACGGTTGGTTGCAAACTCTATGTTTGCCTGCAGGAGTGCCAATTCAGTCAGGTCGATCTGCGCACGCCCCTGCACTTCCACAGTAGGTAACCATTTTAAACTAGCCTGCTTCAAGTGCAGTTGATTCTGCGTAGTTTCCCAATCCCCCTTGAGTGTCAGATAAAGGGGTGATTCCGTTAGATCAATATAATAAGGGTCAGAGTAGTACTGACCTTGATCGAGCATCAAATGAGCCGATCCAATCCATCTCCGATCACTCTTCTCGGCTTGAAACTGCAGCTTTCCTGAACCATTTTCCGCCACTTGCAGGCCTTCCTCATCCGCATAATTGAGCTGTTTGATTTCACTCCTGACTTCGGCCTGTTGCAGTGTCGATGTGGTACCGGACAGTTTGGCTTCGATCGATAAACGGCCAGACAGATCCCACGACATCGGGACGATATCCCTTGGCAGCAGCGTCCTGAGTTCATCAGCGTTCAAGTCCACCCCATTCAGACTCAATTGCCAGCTGCTATTTTTCAGTTTCAGATCAAGACTCACCCCTCCTTGCGCAATAATCAACCCATCCAGTTTGATCTCCATGTGATCTGAGTCGATGTAGTTCAATTCCACATCCGCCTGTTGACCTCCATAGGGGGATTCGTCGATCGAAAGGCTTGCTTGTGGACAGTAATAACTGTGATTAACCCGCTGCACGGCGGCACAATGAAACTCAATACCTTTCACTGACCCAGGGAGTGCCGGATGACTGAACTCTGAAAGTGTTAACTGGAGACTGAGGCCCTCTACCGTTTGATTCAGATCAAGCACTATTCCCTCTGCGAACCACACGTCGGAGATTAACTTATCTGTCTGTATGGAAATATCACTCAACGAAACGGCTGTTCGGGAGATAGACAGCAGAGACACTCCCAGCACCAGATAGGTCAGACTTTTAAACAACAAACCGGCATGCCGTAACGGCCGACGGCTGAATTTGAGCCTCACTTTACGCAACTGGAATTTACCCACAGGTTGTATCCACTATTTATCAGAGGTTCCTTTATACTACGCCATATGTTTACCCCGAAATCTGTCTCGATCATATTGATACTGTTGTTCATTGTTGGGATTGCCTCTTGGTCAAAACTCAGGTTTGTCGACCCGGAAGATCACCAGGAACAGCGCTGGCGTGTCGACCAGTATCCGGGCTTCAAACAACACCAAACCCATATTCTTCTGCCTCATTCTCGGCTATTAGGAACAAATCGGGGACAATGCCCCGATAATCTGTTTCGACCCCTCAAAATTCAAAAATATTTTTCCTAATAATAACAATAAGTTATACGCATTCTTATGATCACCTGAAAAGCCATAAACAAAACTAATTATATTTGTATATTACTATTTGCTAATTTTGTCGATCGAGGGGATTCTTATTCTTACAAATAATGCGCTAGTACGCCCCACGCGCATCGCAATTCGAGGGCTACACCATGTCCAATTCAAAACACGCTATTGACCCATCTAACGTGACTGAAGATACAGCGGACAACACTTCTCAGAAAAAACTTATACCGCTGGAGTCCGGCAGCAATACCGCATCACTGCCCAATGAACTCAACCAGAAAATCGGCAGGATAGATGCCGACCTTGATGATCTGAGAAGTGAATTGAGCAGTGCCAATAAAGGCGTGAAATCAAAACTTCTCGATCTGAGTGAAAAAGGCAGTGATCTGACGATCAAAGTGTCGGAAGCCTATCAACAACTCGGCGAACTGGATGACGCCTACAAATCACTCTCCGGCAAGTCAACCCAGATCAGTAGAGAGATCAGATCGGTTACCAAGCAACTGGCACAAGTCAGTGAAAAAACCGAATCTGAAATGGGAACATTGAATGAAGGTCTCCTGACCCTGATCGAACGGACAGATGAGCTCTCGAAAAAGTCCAAATCAACCACCAAAGCACTTAATCAGAGTATTAAGGACAATGCCAAATTGTTGCATGAACTCGAAGGAGAGCTGCTTAACGAAATCAATACTCTGGCAACGGACACTCAGCAACGGGACGATGCACTCGATAACAAAACTGATGTAATCAGCCAGGATCTGGTTAAGGCTGAAGAGGAGATCAAGGCCAGTCAGGCCCGCCTGTTAAAGATGCAGGAAGTGGATCAGGCCTTGGAGAAACGTATCGCTCACCTCGATACCACAGCGCAAGAACTGACAAACAAGAGTCGTGAGCTCACCCGCTCCACGACAATTCTGAACAACCGTACATCTGAACTTGCCACTGCCATCGAAGAACTCAGAAATCAGACCGCAGAGCACACTGAACAGATATCAGATCTACAGGACCGTGCGGGACAAACCGCCAGGGCACTCTACAGCCTGATCATGGTCGAGAAAAAGCATTTCCGTTTTCTAGGCAGCGCCATTGCCCTGTTGTTGGTCGCTCTGTTGGGCTTCTACCTCTACAACCAGTCAAACTGGACAGCCGAACAGTTGCAAAACCTGCAACTGCAGAGTGGCGTTACTGAGAACAGCCAGCAGTTGGTGGTGAATGAGAACCTGTTACTCCAGCTTGGCGATAAATCCCTGCAGAATGATAAAATCATGCAACAGGAGATTGAAACACTCAACCAACAGATCTCCCACATTGGCGATCAGGTCGATACGCTGGATGGCCGAGTCAACAACATCCGCCCAAACAGATCCGTCGGTAAAGACGGGGTCATCCACAGTAGACAATGGATCGCACAGCAGCCGGCTGAAAACTACACCATTCATATAGCGACTGTGACTGACAAACAGCAACTCTACAAACTGGCGGAACGCTACAGCAAGCAGCTGCAGGATGAGCTTGCCTACCTTCCTGTTACCGTTAACCAATCCAAGCAGTTTGCGCTTGTTTACGGTAATTACGCCAGTCGTCAGGAGGCCGAAAGCAGACTGAACGGATTGCCGCGATACATTGAGCGGAAAAAACCCTCTCTGCACACCATGAAACAGGTACAGTCTTATCTAATCAACTAGCCTGTAACGACTGATGGGCCCGGAAAGCGGGCCCATCATCCCTCTGTCCGCTTCCACTTCTTATCCAGTCAACATGGCGTGGCTGAAAATCTATTTTCCAGGCCGGACCGAAGCCCCTGCTGTAAACAAACAATCGCCTATCTCTGCTAACCGATCCCGGGATCACTCAATGTGATTGAATAAACTGGTGATTCAGCTAAAGTATTTGTGATTAATAATCATAAAAACCAGGTTGAAGAAACCGACATAAAATCAACACCTTTGAGTGATACAATGAAACGATCTCTACTCTTCTCTCTGTTATTTCTGATCACATCCAGTGTATTGGCCGAAGCTGAATTTCTGGTGGACTCGGACTGGCTATCCGAGCATATCGAGGATGACAATCTGGTCATTCTCGAAGTCCGCTATCATCCACACCGCTACCATACCGTGGGGCATATTCCTGGTGCCATTCAGGTACAACGATTCAAGGATCTCGGCGACAATCAGGCCTACCCATTGATGCGTTTTCCATCCAAAGATCAGTTCCAGTCCAGCTTACGCCAATGGGGTGTCAATGATGACTCCACCCTGCTCCTTTATGACGACTCAAACACCGCACTGACAACACGTCTCTTCTACCTGCTCGATCTCTACGGTTTCAATACTGAACAGGTAAAGATTCTCAATGGGGGTACCGTGGATTGGAGTGCCTTCGAAGAGATGACGACAGATCCCACGCCACAGCCAAAACCCGGCAACGTCACCCTGCAAGAAGCCAATCCTGAATTGTATGTGGAATGGACGGATGTCTATGACAAGATTGTATCGAGCCGTGATCCGAATTTTGTCCTGCTCGATGCCAGGCCAAAGGAGATGTATACCGGAAAGGTGGTCAAGCACTCCATATCCGCCGGCCATATTCCCGGCGCAATCAACATTGTGAGTCTGGACGGCACAAGCGCACAAAAGTGGCGGGACGATGAAACCATTGCCTCACTCTATAAAGAGATCGCCAAAGACAAGACCATATATGTCTACTGTCACGACGGCTTTCGCATGAGTCTCTCCTATCTGCAACTCAAACACCTCGGTTATAACGATGTACGACTCTACAACGGCGGGTGGTCTCACTGGGGGAATCGCTTGACCCTGCCTGTCGTTGAAGGTGAAGAACCC
>JAHRHW010000019.1 GCA_019100305.1 Candidatus Thiodiazotropha taylori
CCTGGATCAACAACGACTACTTCGCTACTGCGGATGAGGGTGACCTGGATGGGGGCAGCCGCGGCTTTACCGTGTTCCACCGCAATGGGGCGGTCGCATGGAATTCCGCTGCCACTCTTGACCACATGACCGTCCGGTTCGGACACTATCCAGATGGCCGCTCCGGCAACAAAGGCAATGAGCCGGAAAATGCTGAAGTTGGCATCTTTGGTGATGACCGTTATCTGTTCGTCAACTCCGAAAGATCCAGCCTGGTGTTCGTCTATGATGCTGCAGATCCGAAGAATCCGGTCTACAAGCAGACACTGCCGGCGGGTGCCGGTCCTGAGGGGGGACTTGCCATTCCCTCACGTAACCTGCTTGTGGTGGCCAGCGAAGAGGATAACCGGGGTGACAAAATACGCTCTGTGTTGAACATCTATCGCTACGCCACTGGTGATTCCAGCTACCCCACGATTCGTTCTGATGACCGCATGGATGGTACGCCCATCCCCTGGAGTGCCCTTTCCGGACTTACCGCGGATCCAATGAATGAGGCAATGGTCTATGCAGTCGAAGACAGTTTCTATCAGCAGAATCGCATCCTGGCCATCGATACCAGCGAGTCGCCGGCCATCATGACCCAGGAGATGCGCATCATGGACAGCAATGATGTCATGGCGGGTCTCAGTACGGTCGACGTCGACGACAGTCTGCCTGACGACGACGCCAGTCGAGTTGATGTATTTGACGACGTGGATCTTAGTCTGATGATCAATACAGACAAGAGTATCAATATTGATCCTGAAGGTATCGCCAAAGCCGCAGATGGCGGTTTCTGGGTTGTCTCGGAAGGTTCAGGCACCATAGGTGACGAAAACCGGCCGATTAACAGTCTGAATCTGCTCCTCAAGACCGATCCTAACGGAGTGATAGAACAAGCGATCACACTGCCTCAAGCCATCAACGACATGCAGTTGAGATTCGGTTTCGAAGGGGTTACCGAGTATAACGGCAACGCCTATGTTGCCTTTCAACGGGTCTGGGGCGGAGACACCAATGTCCGCATCGGTGTCTACGACACCTCAACCGAGACATGGTCATTCCTCTTCTATCCCCTCGACGCAGCTGAGTCCCAGGATGGCGGCTGGGTTGGTCTCTCCGATATCACCTCCCTTGGAAATGGTGAGTTCCTGGTGCTAGAACGTGACAACAAGGGCAATCTGGATGCGGCTGTCAAACGTCTCTACCGGATCGATGTGACCGGTCTTGCTGATGGGGCCACAGTGACCAAAACTCTGGTGCGTGACCTGATTCAGTCGGGCGACCTCTCCACTGGCGGCATGTTGACCCCGGAAAAACTTGAAGGCTTGGCTGTGATGTCGAATGGAGATGTAATGATTGTCAACGACAATGATGGTGTTGATGACAACAGCGGCGAAACCCAACTAATCAATCTCGGGGGCATCTTAGATTAAACTTGTGCCAATTACAGAGTGATGCTTGTTTCTATAGTGTCGTACTCTACAGAGCAACGCTAATTACCCCCCCATCCAAAGTGATGGGGGGGTAACTTCAGTATCCAGTGTTTAAGCGAAACAATCAGAAGATTTGAGCCTGAGGTCGGATTCGAAAGTAAAGATATACCCAGATACGAGGAGATTGATCATCATATGCTGATGTATATATGACAGAATGGAGATCTTTCATCTAGACTAGGTTGGTAAAACTCGAGTACCAGGAGCAGGTAAGCTTCATGACTACAAATATTGATGCCATCTGGAAGTCATGCAGTCACAATGTCGGAGTTTGTGCTGGAATTTCTCTTCATCAGCAGATGAGTCTTTACCCGCTCTTCTTTTAGGATCTGCCGATCTGAAAAGTCAGGCAGATTATCTGGTACAGGTCGCACCTCTATTTAGGTCATACATGACAAGGTTTATCTCATTTGGTCATTGAACGCTTGGGTTACTGCCGTTTGACTCTGCAATACCAGAAGCAATACGAATACAACCAATACCCATCAACATAGAATAGTAGTAATGAGTTGCTTGTTATCAGTGACCATGGCATATCATTGGATGCAATGATGATCGTGGTCACGAATTATCTTATTACTATCAGTTCACACTTCTATTTAATTCTATTTCACATATGTGGATAAATTTAGAGCTCTGATTTTTGGGTTTGTTCAGAGATTCCTTAAGTGGATATTCAAGTCGGTAAGAAGAGCTATTTTCAGTGGCATAGAATGACTCTACCCATCCTTTAAAGGGAGGGCCATTTTGGCATGGTATCAAAGTGAATTTACCAGCTAGCAGTCTGCTTGGCTGGATTATTGTTAGTTCACGACAGGAGCACCATTTGTGCATACTCCTACGTCTAAAAACCGCAAACATTATCAGATCGGATTGATTAGGCTGAACAACAGGAGGTAACAGCATGAAAAAGAGAACAGCAGAGAACTATCGGCAACGGGTTATCCGGGTGATCGAGTATATCCATGACCATCTGGATGATGATCTCAATATCAACCTGCTGGCTGATGTCGCTTTCATGTCACCCTACCATTTTCACCGTATCTATCGGGAAATGGCCAGGGAGACCCTGAATGCAACCATCCGACGTCTGCGCCTCCAACGGGCGGCTGTTGAACTAATCAGTTCAACCAAGCCGATTCTGCGCATAGCCACCTCGGCCACCTACGGCAGCCCTGAGGCTTTCACCCGTGCGTTCACGCATCAGTTTGGCGAATCACCAACCGAGTACCGGAATGCCAGACGTAACAGTAAGGCGAACGAACCCTTTGTGGCTATGCTAGCAACTGAGAGAGAGGAGTATCGTGACATGTACAATGTTGAAATTGTTGATTTCAAACCGGTCAATCTGATTGGCTATTCCCATCAGGGTGACTACATGGAGATTGGCAGAACTTTTGAAAAGCTCTTTGTCTACGCTTCCAGCCATAATCTGCTGAGCGACAAGACACGTTCAATCGGTCTCTATTTTGATGATCCGAAAACTGTCGAGCAGAACCGACTGAGGGCCTTCGCCGCCATTTCAGTCACTGATCAAATGGCGCTGCAGGAAGGTGCTGAAGTTCCGGAATCAAATCGGATTCCGGGGGGTACCTGTGTGAGCCTATTGTTCAAAGGCTCCTATGCAGAGCTGGAGAAACCCTATGATTGGCTGTTCGGCCAGTGGTTGCCGCAAAGCGGTTATGAGGCAGCGGACTTTCCACCCTTTGAGGAGTATCTTAATGATCCAAAGGATACGCCACCCAGCGAGTTACTGACTCGCATCAACTGTTTTGTTACCAACGGTTGAGGTTAGTCTCTGGTCCTTCAATCTCAATAGAGTGCAGAGTGAGAGCCAACATGGTGCGGTTTAACCGCACCATGTCTTTAGGCTGATTCAAGTCCAATAGCCGATGGCCGCTACTTAGCCAGGATAGTGGTTAATTTCATAAGATCATCATGAAAATCAAGTCAGCCAAGTTAAACTGGGTTTTGCTGCCTATTCTACTGTTATCAGTCGCAGTCGTTGAAGCAGAGATTTTCAAGTGGACCGATGAGCATGGAAAGGTCCATTTCACTGACAAACCGCCAGCCGATGCTGATGCCAGCGAAGTCAAACTCAAGATCAATACCATCAAAAGTGTCAGCTTTGACAGATCAATCTTCAATTTCGGTAAGAAAGTGGTTATCTACAGCACAGAGTGGTGTGGTTACTGTGAGAAAGCCAAACGCTATTTCAAGCGGAAAAAGATTAAATATACCGAATACGATATTGAAAAGAGCAGTCGGGCGAAGAGGCAGTATAAGAAGATGGGTGCTACCGGGGTGCCGGTTATTCTGGTCGGTAAACGACGCATGAATGGTTTCAGTGAAGCTGGCTTTGAGAAGATTTATAATAATCCGTAATTGATGTAACCGGGTTAATAAGGATGGGCTGGCTCGATTGAGCCGATACCCATCCTTCCAAAAGGCTACTACAGATCCAACTCGGCGATCGGATCGATCAAATAGGGTTTGGCATGCAGGTAGTGGGTGGTTTTGCGTTTATTGTCGATATCCTGCTTGACGAATTTCGCCTGATCTTCACTGATACCCAGCATTTCCGCCAGTTCTTCCGCTGTAGCGCCGTGGTTATGTGCCCACAAAGCCTTGTCCATCTCCTGGTAGGGCAGGGCAAAGTAGAACTCATCCTGACCCTGGGGCAGGCTGTAGGTGTCGGTGGTTGGAATGGCGTCGCAGATCGAGTCCGGCAGTCCCAGGTGTTTCGCCAGTGCATAGACCTGGGTTTTATAGAGATGGGCAATCGGTTTCACATCGGCTGAACCGTCACCGTTTTTGACGAAAAAGCCCTGATCATATTCGAGCCGGTTGGGAGTACCGACCACCGCATAGTTCAACCGGTCTGCATGATAGTACTCGATGGTTTTACGAATACGCTGTTTGTAGTTGGTGGCAGCAACGATCTGCAGATACTCTCGCAGGTCAAGGCGCTTCTCCTGGAGCTTGCCTGACGGATCCTGCACCACCAGCATGAAATGGTTGACCTGGCCATCGATACCGCCTTTGATCACGATTTTGTTTTTCCAACCATCGGTATATTCCGGAAAGGTCTTCTTGATCGCTTCATCACGGGCATCGTAACAGCCGATCGCCTCAAGGGTGGACGCGATGTTGTGCTGGGTGCTCTCAACACCGAGGTGCTGGATCAACTGGCTGCTTCTTGATTGGGTATCTTCTGCGGAATCCACTTCCGGGAGTTGCATGAAAAAACACTTCTTGGGACCGATTGCCCGAACGGCAAGCGCAGCCGAGACCGAGCTGTCGATACCACCGGAAACCGCGACCACCAAACCACGCTTTCTGAGTTTGCTGCGCAACAGTTCACGCATGGTTTCACAGATATGTTCTGCGGCTTGTTCACGGTCGAAATTGAGAACTTCCGCTTCGTACCGTTCTGAAAAGGATTGCATGCTGATTCTCCCCTTGATTCTGTTTATTGCCCATCCGGTATGCGACTGACAGCGCTACAGGTTAGGTTATGCTGATTTCGAAATGCTCTAAAACTCAATATTTACCGATTCACTGTACCCTTACCGGTCGTCATCCCAGGGTATCGCTACAGCCTCCCTTAGGCCTGCTTCTTCTGCAGTTGAAACTTCTGGATCTTTCCCGATGCAGTTTTCGGTAGTTTCGATATGAATTCAATACTCTTCGGGATCTTGTAGATCGCCAGGTTCTGTTTACAGTGTCGCTGAATCACTTTTTTGTCTGTCTGCTGGGCGTCTTTGGGGACAATGAAAGCCTTGATGATTTCACCCAGCATCTCGTCCGGTACCCCGACAACGGCAACTTCCAGGACTGAGTCGAGCTCCTGGATCACCTCTTCAATCTCTTTTGGGCTGATGCGGTTGGCGCCGCTTTTGATCATGTCCGACGAGCGGCCATCGATGTAGAGATAGCCATCCTCATCGGTATGCGCCAGATCGCCGGTATAGAGCCAGCCATCTTTCAATACCTGGGCGCTCTTTTGTGTATCCCGCCAATAACCCTGCATAATGTTTTCGCCTGAGGCGCAGATCTCTCCGGTCACTCCGGGTGGGGCGACGTTACCCTGTTTGTCCCGCACCTCGATTGTGGTATTGGGTATGGCAATACCGATCGAACCCCGCTTTTCACGGATCTGTTCTGGTGGCAGATAGGTCAGCCGGGCAGTCGCTTCGGTCTGACCATACATAATGAAGATCTGGGTCTCAGGCAGAGCCGCCAGCAGTTTGTCAGCAAGTGCCGGGGCCATCGCGCCACCGGCCTGTGTCAGGTATCTCAGTTTGCTCAGATCGTAGTCGTTCAGGTTGACCCGACCAAGCAGCAGGGCAAAGGTTGACGGTACCCCGGAAAAGCCGCTCACGGCTTCGTTGGCGATGCGTTCGACGACCCGGTGTGGATAGACCAGGTTGTTCTCCAGAATCAGCGATCCACCCACGGCAAGATGAGTATGCAGTACTGAGTTGCCATAGGAGTAGTAGAAGGGCAGTACATTGAGAATACTGTCCTCACTGCTCAGCTGCAGATATTGCTGGATCGAATCGACATTGGCACTCAGATTGGCGTGACTGAGTGTCACCCCTTTTGGGCTGCCGGTGGTCCCTGAGGTGTAGATGATCGAGGCCAGGTCGCCCGGTGAGATTGGCAGCTCGGGCATCGCCCCCTGTTTCTGGGTTATTGTGTTCCAGGGGGTATGCTCCATTTCAGGCTGTTCCGACTTGGGCGCTCCAACACTGATCAGCTCAACGTCTTGATCCAGTTTGGCTGCGATCTCGGCAAACTCCCCATGCCCCTGATCGACAAACAGCCAGCCGGCGTTGGAGTGGTTGGTCCAGTTGAGGATGTCCCGTGCTTTTGCCTGGGTATTGAGTGCCACGGTGACTCCGCCAGCTGCCCAGATGGCATAGAATACGGCCGCATAATTCGCCGAATTGGTGACCACCATGGCCACTCTGTCACCCTTTTTCAGGCCTGCTGCGGCGAGATAGCCGGCAACCTGCGCAATTTTTTCCTGCAGCTGGCGGTAGCTGTATTGCCCGGATGCATCCGCAATTGCGAGTTTATCCGGGTAGTTGTCAGCGATCGTTGTGAAACGATCGATCAATGGCAACGCCATAGCTGTCACTCTATTGGCTCTTGCGTCCGATGAAAGCGACGATATTGTTCACAGAATCAAGGTTTTCCGGGACCATCTCAGTATCCTCGACCTTGATGCTGAATTCATCTTCGAGAAAATAGATCACTTCCAGAATACCGGTCGAGTCGAGGATTCCCTTATCGAGGAAGGAGTCCCCACTATCCAGGGCTGATTGGTCGTCGGTGAACAAATAGTTTTCCAGGATATAGTTTCTGATCTGCGCTTCTGCTGACATGGGTATTCCTAAAGGTCTGATAATTGTTTGATGTCGGAATGATACTTTATTAAAAAGCTCAAAAAAACGTTAAATAATCACGCGTGGCCCACTAGCCCTTATCGGACAATCTCCTGCGAACTGAAGTCTTGCCGGGATATCTACTCAGGATTGCCGCGAATAAACTGATCATCAACCAGCATGGTTGAGAGGATGCCGACAAAGGCCATATTGTCGCCGAAACCCAACGCCTTGCCTCTGGCACACTTCTTCAGCAGCATATTCGTCGCTTTTGGATTGAAGTAGCCTGCCTGCTTGATACGCGACTCACTGAACAGCTCTTCCACATAGTCCAGGGGTTTGCCATCTTTGAAAAATGATTGGCTGTCCGGGGCCCGGTAGGGCTGCTTGCTGCGGCTTCGGATGCTCTCCGGTATCAGGCCCTTCATGGTCTTTTTGAGCATGTATTTCTCATTCAATCCCATGATTTTATAGCGACTGGGCAGTTTTGCGGCAAACTCAATCACCCGGTGGTCGAGAAACGGGAAACGGCCTTCGATGGAGTTGGCCATCGCGACCCGGTCACCCTGGGAGCAGAGCAGATAGCCGGCCAGCAGGGTGTGAGCTTCAATATATTGATCCTGGTTAAGCGGTTTCCACTGTTCGATGTCTTCTGGCAGAATTCTTTCGATGTTGGAGAAACCCACCGCTGGCACAGCTTCCCGGGCCTCATCAGAGAAGAACTGCATGATGCGCTGAGTCGTGGCCCAGCGCGGGATATGGGCAAAGAAGGGTTTTTTCAGGTGCTCCAGGCCCTGCTGAAAAAAGCGTTGGGTGAAGGCGCCACTGGCTGTTGGAGAGTGTTTGAGATAGGGGTAGAGACGCTGCAGGATGAGCGGTCGCCACTCTGAGTCCGGAGCGTGGCTCCAGAAGCGTCTGACCTTGGCCTCCTTGAAAATATCGTAGCCGCCGAATACCTCATCCGCGCCTTCACCGGTCAAAACCACTTTGTAGTCCGCTTCGCGCACAGCACCTGAGAGCAGCATCAGGGGTGTAGGGGCAGTGCGTACGATCGCTGTTTCGGCATGTCTTATGACTCTGGGAAAAGCCTCACCGATATCGGAGCGTTTACACAATACATGGGTATGGTGTGTGCCCAGGTAATCCACTAGATCCCGCTGGAAACTGCTCTCATCGAACTCCTCATCCTCAAAGCCGATGGAGAAGGTACGCAGAGGTGTGTCGGTGTAGTTTTTGATCAGTGACGTCAGTACCGAAGAGTCGAGTCCGCCGCTCAGATAGGCTCCGACCGGCACATCGGAGCGCAGTTGCAGCCGCACCGAGTCGATCATCAGTGAGCGTAGCTCATCCGCCCACTCATCGGCTGATTTGTCGTGATCGATCTGGTCGTTGGGGAAGTCCCAGTCCCAGTAGCGCTCGATATGGATCTCACCCTGTTCGATGACCATCATGCAGCCGGGCGGCAACACCGATATGTTGTCGAACAGAGAGTTTGGTGGCAGGGCACTCCAGAATGTGAAAACCTCCTGCAGTGCGGTGAGATTGACCTTTTTACTGATCGCGGGATGTGCGAAAAGGGATTTTACCTCCGAGGCGAAATAGAGCCTGCCGGCGGTTTCGGTGTAGAACAGGGGTCTGATACCGGCCCGGTCCCGGGCAATCACCAAGCGTTGTTTGTTGTTATCCCAAAGTGCGATGGCGAATTGGCCGTTGAGAGAGTCGACGAACTTGTCGCCATACTGTTCGTAGAGGTGGACGATAACCTCGGTATCCGAATGGGTATAGAACTGGTGACCCTGTTTCTCCAACTCCTCCCGTAACTCCAGGTAGTTGAAGATTTCACCATTGAATACAACCTGGATGGTCTGATCCTCGTTGTGGATCGGCTGATCACCCCCGGCCAGGTCGATGATACTGAGTCGCGCATGGGCCAATCCAACCCGATGATGGCTAAAGAAGCCATATCCGTCCGGCCCGCGGTGATGGACCGCATGGATCATGCGCTCCAGTTCATCTCTGGAGGGTGATGTACCGTCAGTGAGATTCAGAATGCCAGCTATACCGCACATTTTTTGTTTTTTGGTCCTTTATCAATCGGCTGTTACTGGGAAGATTGTTATGGATGCCTGACAGCCCTGCGTCAGGGACTTTAACATGCTCCAAGGGGTGTTGCCGATAGGGTGAGTTGTTAAATCGGTTATCGGATAGACAACTTTTATGGAATCAGTGTGGTAGGGCAGATTAAACGGCCCCGGAAGGGGCTGCTGGCATGCACGACAAACGCTGATTGCCGTTTCAGGATGCACCATTGAGTTTCATCGGCAAACGGGTCACCGGTGTTCCATGAGCGGACAACAAGGCATTGGCCAGTGCCGGAGCCAATGGAGGTACCCCAGGTTCACCGACACCGCCGGGATCCAGCCGGCTGTTGCTGATGATTACCTCGATGGGGGGAGTCTCCTTAAAACTCAGGATTGGTGTGTCATGAAAATTGTGCTGTTCGACGCGACCGTTGTTCAACCTGATCGGCGGTTTAAGTGCAGCACCCAGCGCATAGATCACCGAACCCTCCAGCTGGGCTCTGATGGTATCCGGATTGATCGCAATGCCGCAGTCGACCACACAGGTGATCTTGCCCAGTTTGAGCTTATGCTCATCCAACCTGATCAGTTCAACAATCTCAGCCACATGGCTGCCAAAACTGGAGTGTACGGCACAACCCAATATCCGCTGTTGATCCTGCTGGTGCCAGGCGGTGGCTTCGGCTGCCCTTTGCAGTACCGCATTCAATCTGGATTCTGTCAGCAGTTTCAGGCGCAGTTCCAGCGGATTCTGCCCGCCAGCCCGGGCAAGTTCATCAAAAAAGTGTTCAATGGCATAGGCGTTATAGTGATTGGAGACGGAGCGCCAGGGGCCGATCGGGACAGGTGAGTCGAGTCTCAACATCTCTACCCGCACATGGGGAATATCGTAGGGCAGGGTGTCAGCACCATATTTGCTTGACTGCAGACCGGTGATCAGGTGGTGCCAAACCTGAGGGTTGCCGGCTTGATCCAGGCTGCCGCTCAGACGATGCTGAGTCAGTGGATGATAGTGATCGTGCTGGACATCTTCCTCGCGCGGCCAGATCAGTTGCACCGAGCGCTGCAGGCGATGGGCGATTTTAACCGCCTGAGTCACATAATCCTGTTTGATTCGACGTCCAAATCCACCGCCTAGCAGGGGGGTTACAATTTCAATCCTCGCTTCCAGTTCAGCCTCGCTGAACTCTGGCATCAACGCTTTCAGTGCCTTGACGGCAGTGGCCATGGCGCTGGTTGGGGATTGGGTCGGTGCCCAGACTCTGTATCGCCCATTTTCAACTCCCACCGTGCAGTTCATCGGCTCAGGAGTCATGTGGGCCTGGAAGGGGAGTCGATACTCGGAGTTTATGGATTTCAAAGCAGAACCAAGTTGAGCAATGGGCTCTCCACGTTGCAGGATCAGACTCGCTTTCTGCGAGGTTTCGTCACTCAGTCGTTGAATGATGTTATCGCTGTTCAACTGTGCGGTTTTGCCTCCTTGCCAATCGATTTTCAGGGCTTTTCTGGCCTGGAAGGCGTGCCAGGTACCCTGTGCGACGACTACCACGCCCTCCTCAAGTTCAAAGCAGTCGATGATGCCGGATCTCTGTTTGATCTCCGAGTCGTTGAAGCTTTTAACCCTTCCGCCGAACACCGGGGACTGGGCGATTGTGGCATAGACCATATTGGGCAGTTTGGTGTCGATGCCGTAACGCGCTTTACCATTCAGTTTATCCGCCAGGTCCAAACGGGTGACCGGGGTGCCGATCAGTCTGAAGTCCTCAGGTTGTTTCAGTGCTACGCCTTTCGGCGCCGGCATCTCGGCTGCTCGCCCCACCAGCTCTGCATAGCTGACTGATTTGGAGGATGGGCGATGGGTGATGCGGGAGAGTTGTGCCTGACAGCTTTCGATCGGTGCCTTCAGGTACTCGGCACCGGCCGCCAGTATCATCTGCCTAGCAACGGCGCCTGCTTCCCTCAGGGTCTTCCAGTTTCTTCTGACACTGCGGCTCCCGCCGGTTCCCTGAAAGCCGTAGGCCGGGTCGAGGGGGGCGTGTTCCACCTGTACCTTCTGCCAATCCACTTCCAGCTCTTCGGCAATCAGCATCGAGAGTGAGGTGAAGGGACCCTGGCCCATCTCCGACTCTGCGATGTAGAGCGTAACCAGGCCATCCGTATCGATTTTCAACCAGGCATTCGGTTTGAACCCTGGTGTGGTATCAGTTGCGGCTGCGATCTCGCCACTCCAGGCAATACCCAGCACCAGGGCAGAGCCGGCCGACAGGGCACTCTTCTTCAGAAAATCTCTTCTCTCTGGATCGAACGGCTTCATCAGGATAGGTCCTTTGCACGGATCATTTCGGACGCCTGCTGAATGGCCTGGCGTATGCGCGGATAGGTGCCGCAACGGCACAAAATTTGAGACATGGCCTGATCAATCTCGTCTGCGCTCGGATCATGCTTTTCACTCAGCAGGGCATAGGCCATGATGATTTGACCGGATTGGCAGTAACCACACTGGGGAACCTGTAACTCAAGCCAGGTCTTCAACAGTGGGTGGTCAGCCTGCTCTGCCAGTCCTTCGATGGTGGTGATTTTTTTGCCGGCACACGCTGCTGCTGTGATCCGGCAGGCTTTTACCGGCATACCATCCAGCAAAACCATACAGGAACCGCAAATGCCGATACCGCAACTGTATTTGGTGCCCGTCAGGCCAAGCTGGTCCCGCAATACCCAAAGCAGTGGAATATCGCTGTCTGCCTCAACCCGGTTTGCTGAACCATTGACGTGAAGTGTGACTGCCATCAGATCCATTTCTCCCTGGTCGATTGTCGGTTTTTGTTGTTGATTCAGTAATCGGTGCGTTGATCACTGGTTTGCCAGGCTTTGAACAGCTGCAGGCTTGCATCGCGCATGATCTGTCGGCTGGGCATCTGGCGTTCCCCTGATGGTTTACACAGTTCCGCAGCGATCAGATTGTCGTCGAATCCGCTGACAGCAGCGTCTTCAGCATTAGCGGCGTACACAAGTCGCTCTATTCTAGCCCAGTAGGCGGCACTCAGACACATCGGGCAGGGTTCACAGGTTGTGTAGAGTACCGCACCGGACAGATTGAAATTCTGCTGATGCTGGCAGGCCTTACGGATTGCCTGCATCTCAGCATGGGCGGTGGGATCATTGAGATGCACAACCTGGTTCCAACCCGCTCCGATGATCTGATTCTCCAGTACGATGACGGCACCGAATGGACCACCATGTCCCAGTGTCAGGCCCTGCTGTGCCTGCTTGAGTGCCTGTTCCATGAATTGTTGATCCTGGTCCACTGCCTGACTACTCCCAGCGAAAGCTTTTAGAGCCTATTGTGACAAAGCATAGAGTAAAAAGGCAGAGGGACAACAGGGGAGTGGCAACCTCATTGATGCCGGCACCCTCAATCATGACTGCCCTGGCGGCATCCACCATATGAGTCAATGGCAGTGCCAGCGCCAGATTCTGAACCAGTGGATGAGAGCCTTCCAGGGAGAACCAGACGCCGGAAAGCAGCATCATCGGCCAACTGATCAGGTTCAGTAAGCCATTTGCCGCCTCTTCGCTGGTTATCCTGGCTGCCACCAGCAAGCCAACACTGATCATGCTCAGGGCGCCGACAACCAAGATCAGTAACAGCAGCCAGTAGGAACCGACCATGCGGAAATCCACCAGCAGATCGGTACCCAGATAGACCAGCGTGGTGACAGTGACGATCATCAGCAGGCGGGATGCGATCTGTGCAGAGATAAACTCAAATGCACTTAACGGAGTCGCGCGGAGCCGCTTGAGTACCCCGTTCTTGCGGTATCGGACGATCACATAGCCAACACCGAAGAGGGCACTGAACATGATGTTCATGCCGAGTACGCCGGGTACCACCCAATCCACATAGCGAATCTCCGAACCGGACAGGGCAACCCGCTCAAACTGGTAGGGGGCAACGACTTTTTCAAGTAGATATCCCTTTGGTGAGGTGCTGTTGACCCAATAGCGTTGGTTGTCCAGATCGAGCAGTAGGTCGATCTGATGCCGGTCGACCTTTTCGATGGTATTGTCCAGCTTCTCGATCTCGATGAATTCCACATAACGGGTCTGCAGAAAGGCCTGGATCGGTTGCTCTGTATCGGCTTCACCGAACAGGCCCACCTTGTAAATCTCCTCCTGGCCGGTAGTGAATGCAAAGGCAAACCCCATCACGATCAGTACCGGCATGATCAGATTCCAACCCAGGGCGGTACGATCGCGCAGGAACTCCAGATTGCGCGCTTGCAGGGCGGCGAGAAAACGGCGTATTGACATAGTATTGTGGGTTTGTAGCAAACTGATTGGTTGGTTATTTGACAGGGCAGGATTGATTGGGTTGGTTACCCCTGACTCCAAGCCCAACATAAGGCGCCACTATACCTTCAGACGACTCTCTCATACTAATGCGTGCTGGCAGCGGTGTGCCATTGCCTGTAACGCCATGGGTGGCCAGTGGCGTTATATCACACTGATTTCAAGCATAAAGACGATCCGATACACGGGGTATGGTGTATACCCTCTCTTTTCTCGACAAATCCAAAAACCATCAGTTCACTTCACTCTTGAAACCTTGAACACGAGATGCCGAGTCGCCGGGTTATCGAAAAAACACTAGCTGCGCAGATGGTGCCCCGTTAGCTCCAGGAACAGGTCTTCCAGGGTCGGAGAGCGCACCTGCAACTGCTTCAGGGGTATCTGATTGGCCGTCAGCAGACGGATGGTGCTATCCACATCCTTCGATATGATCTCCACCAGGTCTCCCTGTGGATGTATCGAAGCACCATCATCGAGGGTGAACTTTACAGGTAACGAATTTCGTGGAAGTGTAATCACTGAGTTGTCAAAGTGGTCCGCCAGAAGTGCTTTCGGATTGCCCTGTGCGATAATCAACCCATGATCCATGATGATGATCTCATCGCATAGCTCGAAGGCCTCTTCCATATAGTGTGTGGTCAGTACCAGTGTCTTGTTTTCAGCCTTGATACGACGCACCTGACCCCACAGATTGCGTCGGGATTGGGGGTCGAGTCCGGTTGTCGGCTCATCCAGAAACACCACTTCAGGATTGTTGATCAGCGCGATCGCCAACAGTAATCGTTGTTTCTGGCCACCGGAGAGTTTGCGGGTATCCCGGGTCAGAAACTCCTCCAGGGCGCAGGCTTCAACCAGATCATCCAGTGACCGGGGATTTGGGTAGAAGCGCTGAAACATCCGCAAGGCTTCATCCACCTGAATGAACTCTTGCAAAGCGGTGTGCTGAAACATGATCCCCGCCTCATTGCGAAACCTCTGTCCCAGGGGTTCGCCTTTATAGAGAATCTTTCCGGATGAGGGAGTGATGATCCCTTCAAGCATCTCCACGGTTGTGGTTTTACCCGCTCCGTTCGGCCCAAGCAGGCCGAAACAGACTCCCCGGGGTATATGAAAACTCACCCCGTTGACCGCTTTCACGCCAGGATAGTGTTTACAGAGGTTTTGTGCCTCAATCATCTCGAATCAGCCGCTCGCCACCCATCAGTTGTGGAACATGACTTCGATGTTCTGAATATCTTCGGCAACACCTTCGATTTCGATGATATTGACTTCAGGTTCCATCCCAAGTTTCTTCATGGCCGGCACACCCGGCATCTCAAAGTCCGTATTCTGGTTCAGGTTGGCTTGCAGACGGGCGACCAGCACAATATCCGAGTAATCCCCATCCCCTTCGCTTTCGTACTGAAGATTCAGAAAATTAGCCGGTACCGTGATCAGGCTTTCAGGAAAATCCCACATCTCAAGAATCCGTTGTCCGATCTGGGGGCTCAGTATATCGATCAGCCGATCGAGTTCTGCCGCATCCTGGACCAGTTCGTCCCGGGTCTCTGCCATCGCCAGCACAGGTAAGGCACCGATGTTATGGATCAGACCGGCCAGCATCGCCTGTTCCTTATCCAGGTGATCCAGATTGTAGGAGAGAACCCGGCTGATCGCGGCGATCTGTACACTCTCTTCCCAGATCTGGTGGAATTTTGCATCCAGCAGGTCATTGGTGGCCTGAAAGATCTGTTGCATGATCAGACTGATCACCAGGCTGCGCACCAGACGAACACCCAGGCGGGCAACCGCCATCTGCAGGTTATCGATCGGTACTCTTCCCCGATAGAGCGGGCTGTTGGCCACTTGCAACAGACGCGCAGAGAGCGCCGCATCCGATGCGATGATGTCGGCAATTTCGTTGGCGCTGCTCATCTCCTGCTCAACCGCATCCCGGACTTTCAGCGCCACTTCAGGGAGTGTTGGCAGGGTGAGTTTGTTACGTTCGATTGCTTCGTTGAGGTCGGTTAAGAACTGTTTTTCGTCGATCATATTGCTGTCTTGTCCTGGACTGCAGGGTCTTTCACCGTTAGCGGTAGAATCTGCGATATCTTAATACGGATCGGGAGTGCTCCCCCCGGATCACGACTCGGCGAAAGGGTAGGGCAGATTGACGATCTTCAGGGGTGATCCCTGCTCACCCAGCAATACCTGATCCTCTTCCGCGCTGGCGATTTCGATCACTGCCAGGAGATCGTAGCCATCACCATTGGCCTGGGCTTCGACGACCTTACCCGTACCCTGTCCTGAGGTGCTGAGCCGGGCAAACAGTTCATCGCCAGGCTGGGGTGAGGTAGTGGACTCCACATGGGCCAGATACATCCTGCGCTTCAGTTTGCCCAGGTATTGCATGCGGGCGACAACCTCCTGACCTGTGTAGCAGCCCTTGGTGAAGCTGACCCCATCGATCAACTGCATGTTGGTCATCTGCGGGACAAAAGCCTCTTTGGTCGCCTGGTAGATCGTGGGGATGCCTGCCTGGATCTCCTGCAGTGCCCAGAAATCGGCACTGGCGGACTGGGCCTGACCTTCAGCCGTCTGCCAGATCTCCTGCAGAGGCTGGATCGGTCCGACAATCTCATATCTGGGCTTCTTCCCCGGAAGCCGGATCAGAGTCAATTGATCCTGTTGCTGAACATCGTTGGGTTGTTCAGGCATTTCATCGAAAAAGGGCTGCAACAGGGCCTCTGAGCACTCTCCGGTCAGGCCGATTCTGATCAGTTCGTCACTCACATCGATCAGTGTCACTTTGGATCTCAGGATGTACATTCCCAACCGCTGCACCACGCTGGGAACGTTCTCCGCCGGGGTTTGCAGGTAGTAGTCGTCTGCACGGCGAAAACAGCGGAAGTTGGCCAACATGCGTCCTTTGGCATTGCACCAGCCTGCCAGGTTGCTGTGAGACTCGGTAACTTCACGAATATCGTTGGTCAGCTGGCCCTGCAGGTAGGCCTCCGCATCCTCACCGGAGACCCGGATCAGCCCGAGATGGGAGAGGTCGTTAAGAGCGCAGTTCAATTCTGCACTCTGCTGGTCATTCTCACTTCGTGATGCCAGAAATTTGGTCCATTCTTCGTTCATATCAGGAACAGCTCCTGGGTTTGGGGATCAACTCTGCGTATCATACCCGATCCCACGGGGTACGAAATCCCCCTGGTGACGTGTTTTTTAGGTTTGAATGAGAGCCACAATGGGTTGCAGGCAGGCCTGCACATCACGATGGCTTTATTGGTGTTAACAGGCCCTAAACACTTGGCATGTCAATCAGCGAGTTGAACGATTCGGAAATAGTGATGAGTAATTTGAAGGCAGGGGCTCTGGTGCTCTATAAGATCCGTCCAGCCAAGGTGACGGAAGTGGCGGATAAGATCACCATTGAGTTGGAAGGGGGAAAAAGCAAACGGGTTCGGGACAAGGATGTGGTTCTGCTGCATCCAGGCCCCCTCGACAATCTGAAGAGCCTGCAGCCGATGTCAGGCGAGGTTGAGGAGAACTGGGAGCTGCTGGAGGGGGCTGAGACTGACATCAAAGAGCTCAGTGAACTGGTCTTCGGTGACTATACCCCGGCCATGGCATGGGCGACCTGGATGCTGGTATCCGATGGGATCTACTTTGAGGGGGAGCCGGAGGCGATCCGTCCCAGATCCCCGGAGGCGGTAGCAAGCGAAATTGAGTCGCGAGATAAAAAGGCCGCTGAAGAGGCGGCCTGGGACAGTTTCATGGCCCGCGTCCGGCAGGGTGAGATCATTCAAGAGGATCGAAAAACACTCGGCGAGGTGGAAGCGCTGGCACTGCAGAAAAGGGATAAAAGCCGAATACTGCAGGCATTGAAGCTGCAGGAAAATCCGGTCAGTGCCCACCGGCTACTGGTGAAAACGGGCTATTGGACACAGAACGAAAACCCCTATCCCCGGCGAATGGGGATTGACGAATCCATTCCAGACCATCCGGTGGCAGACTTGATCGAGGAGGAGCGCCTGGATCTGACCCATCTGCAAGCCTTTGCGATCGACGATGAGGACAATCAAGACCCGGACGATGCAATCAGTATCGAAGGGGATCGACTCTGGGTGCACGTGGCGGATGTGGCGGCACTGGTGAAACCGGATAGCGAGATGGACCTGGATGCCAGAAGCCGGGGCGCCAATCTCTATCTGCCCGATCGGATCGTTCCCATGCTGCCACCGAGCGTAACCGAGCTGTTGGGTTTGGGCCTGCAGCAGCGCTCTCCATCACTCTCGATTGCCTTTCAGCTATCGGAACAGGGGGAAGTCAGTGAGGTGGAGATCCACCCCACGTGGCTGAGGGTGGAAAGAATCAGCTATGGCGAGGCGGAACGTCGCCTGGATGAGGCGCCTTTCAACACACTGCTGGAGAAGTGCCAACGCTACAGAGCCCGCCGCAAGGCGGCAGGATCGGCCTCCATTCAACTACCCGAAGTGAAGATCAAAGCGCACAACGATCAGGTGGAGATCATTCCGCTGGAGAAGCTTAAGAGCCGGGAAATGGTGACCGATTTGATGCTGATGGCCGGGGAGGGCATCGCAAACTACTGTTTGCAGCGCGATATACCGATACCTTTTGCCACCCAGGCTCCACCGGATGATGCACAGCAGCCAGAGGATCTTGCTGCAATGTATGCTTACCGGCGTCAGTTCAAACCGACTCAGGTAAAAACCGAAGCCGAACCTCACTCAGGATTGGGACTGCCGGCCTACAGCCGGGCGACCAGTCCATTACGCCGCTACTCGGATCTGTTGACTCATCAGCAGCTGAGAGCCCATTTGAAAGGTGAGGATTTACTCGATCTGGCGGCGATTTCTCAACGCATCGCAGAGTCGGAAATGGGCAGTATGGCGAACAGAAAGACCGAACGGGTGTCGAATAACCATTGGCGGCTGATCTATTTGAGAGACCGTCCGGAGTGGCAGGGTGAAGGTGTCATTGTTGCGCAGGAGGGTGAGCGGGCCACCGTCTTGATCCCATCCATCGCCTATGAAGCCAAGCTGCGGATCCGAGGTGATTTTTCGCTCAATGACAGTGTCAAACTGAAACCCAGGGAGATCGATATTCCCGATCTCAGCTGCTATTTCAGAATTGTCTGAAAACGGGTCGGTATCTGTCGGGTTTCTGAATGCCGCTGTCGTGTTCTGAGTTGTTTCGATTCAACAACCTGAGGTGTTTCAACGATGAGATGGATCGTAATTGCCCTCTGCCTTAGCGGCTGTAGCGCCAACTTTCAAGCCAGCTTCAATCCTGCTAGCCCCTACTACCAGATACCGGTCGGTTCCAAGGTCGTACTGAAACAGCCACTGGAGGTCTCTGCGTATCGTACCCGCCTGTTTCTGCAACTGGGCGAGACGATGCAGCTCGAAGATTTCGATCGATACAAGGCGAATTGCAATTTTGAACTCAACTCGCTGGCGGATGGGGTACAGACCATTCAACCTCAAACATTCACCATCAAACGGGTGGAGGGATTGATGGTGGAAGTGGTCGATAGAACACCAGAGTACAGGTTTATTCCGGCTGGCCTGGATGATCAGGGTACACCGATGGTTACTCAGGGCTACCATTTCTGGCTCGATTCCAGCCAGCAGCCCGAGGTTCTTCGTCTCTCCTGCAGGGGGGCTTTTGACGATATGTGGGCGACTCAACCACCCTCGATTGAAGAGATTCAACAGAGTATGGGAGACCTGGCAGAGTTGCAGTTGGCGCTATAGCCTCTATTGGTTATGGCTGGTGAAACAAACAAGCTGATACAGCACCAAAACAGTTTTCTGTTTGCAGGCACGTCAAAGGGTTTTAATTCCCTTTCATTACCCTTGCATCAATGTGGTTGAGCTCAATCAACTCTCTGATAGCGTATCCATCAGTAACTGCCGTATATCATTGATTTTTTATTTAAACAATGAGTTTCCCGGGATCATAGGTAAATTGCACAAAGCATGCTGGTAGAGTGTGCTATAAAAACTAGATAACGGTAAGCAAATACAACGGCTTGAGATAATCATTCAGTGCCAAGGGGTTTTAGAAATTAGGTTTGAACACTGCTCATGGCGACTTGTGCCTTAGGTCTTGTTTGAACGACCAGGGATCGTTCCTGAATGTTATGCATCAATAAATCACCCTGTGCGCAAGGCGGCACAACAGTTGTCGTATAAAAGTGCGTCATGATCAGAAGGACCATGTCCAAAACGAATAAAAGCGAACAATCAGAGCGTGTCGAAACTTTAATTGCTGAAGAGCAAACCAGGATTCTGTTTCAGCAGGCGCCGATCTCCAATGCAACGGTCTTTGCGGTCGCCACTCTTTTCTACTTCATTTTGATTCCTCATATCGAGACGGGGATTGTGGAAATCTGGGTGGTTGCGCTGTTTGCAGCGGCCAGCTTTCGCTTGGCTCTCTGGTGGTTGAGAAAACGCGATACGCAGAAGATGACCACGATCCAGTGGCGGCGTGCCTACCTTTTTGGGTGTCTTCTGGTCGGGGTGGCATGGAGTTTGATTGTTCCCCATATCTATCTGACTGAGAACCTCACCATCGCAATCGGTTTGTGCATGTTGTTGTTCGGTATCGTTGCGTCTGCGGTTGTTATACTCTCCTGTTATCTGCCGGCATTCGTGGCCTATGTCTATCCTCAACTGCTTACCCTGATCGCCACTTTGCTCTTTTACGGTGATTTCACTCACAACATTCTGGCCTTTGCCACCTTTACCTACTTGGTGATGACCACGCTGTTTACCCGCAATGTGCATCGTAATTTAGTCGAAAATATCGAACTTGAGGTACAGAACAGTCGACTCATAGATGAACTCAGCGAAGAGGTTAGAAATCGCGAAGCAACCATCAATTTGCGTACTTCTGAATTGCAAGAGAAAAACAGTGCGCTAAGCAAGGAGGTCAGTGAAAGGGAGTTGGCAGAATCAGCATTGCGTAAAAGTGAGGAGCGATTCGAGCTGGCCATGCGCGGCGCCAACGATGGGGTTTACGATTGGAACCTGAGGACCAACGAGATCTACTACTCACCCCGCTGGAAAAAAATGCTGGGTTATGAAGACGATGAGTTGCCGAACGATTTTTCAACCTGGGAGAGCCTGGTTGAAGAGAAGGATCGGGAAAAATCCTGGGCCATGCTCACTGACTATATGCAAGGCAAGCGGGATAACTTTAATAACGAATTCAAGATGCGGCACAAGGATGGTCATTGGGTGGATATTCTCTCTCGAGCTTTTCTGGTGCGTGATGCGGAGGGTAACGCCATTCGCACGGTCGGAACCCATGTGGATATCTCCGAAAAGAAGAGGCAGGAAGCACACATCCTCAAACAAGCCCATTATGACGGGCTGACCGGCCTGCCCAACCGGTTTCTGGCGATGGACCGACTGACTCAGCTGCTTAAAGAGACCGACCGGGATCATCAGATGATCGCAGTTCTGTTTCTCGATCTCGATGGATTCAAACGGGTCAACGATACCCTGGGACACGAAACCGGCGACCGCTTGCTCGTGCAAGCAGCGGAGCGTCTCAAGTCAGCGGTGCGTGATGCGGACAGTGTCTGCCGTCTCGGTGGAGATGAATTTGTCGTCATGCTACGCAATTTATCGGAACTGACCGATGCCAAAGCGGTGGCTGGTAATCTGATCGCGCAGTTTCGCAGTCCATTCAGCCTGAAAGAACGGGAGCTGGTGGTAACCACCAGTATCGGCATTTCCATCTATCCCAGTGATGGTGTTACCCCTACAGAGCTGTTACGTAACGCAGATACCGCCATGTATCACTCCAAGGAGCAGGGGCGCAATACTTTCAATTTTTTCACCAGCGAGATGAACTTGAACATCTCCCGAAGTCTGGAAGTGGAAGAGCAGCTTCAGGGCGCCCATAAGCGGCAGGAGTTCTCGGTGCTTTATCAGCCGGTGATCGATATGCAGAGCAATCGGGTGGTTGCCGCTGAAGCTCTGTTACGCTGGAACAATCCTGCGCTTGGCATGGTTTCGCCGAACGAGTTTATTCCGATCGCTGAACAGACCGGAGTGATACTCGATATCGGTCGGTATGTCCTGCAGCAGGCGGTGATCAATGCTCTGCAGTGGCAGGAGATGATCGACCATGATTTCAGAATATCCATCAATCTATCCCCCAGGCAGTTCCGGGATACAAAGCTTGTGGAGTTTATATCAGATCTACTGCAGCACAGCGGACTTAAGCCTGAGGCGCTGATTCTGGAGATTACCGAAGGTGTCCTGATGAGCGGACAGCGGGAGATTGCTACATCCCTCGATCGACTGCATAGCAAACGCATTGGGCTGGCGATGGATGATTTTGGTACTGGCTACTCATCGTTGAGTCATTTGCGTAATTATCCCTTTGATGTGCTGAAAATTGATCGCAGCTTTATCAATGATCTGATGGTCGATGCGGCCGACTGGGAACTGGTCAATGCTTCGGTGTTGATGGCCCACGGAATGGGTTTGGAGGTGATCGCCGAAGGTGTGGAGACAGAGGATCAGTTGATGCAACTGCAGAATATGAAGTGTGATCTTGCC
>JAHRHW010000001.1 GCA_019100305.1 Candidatus Thiodiazotropha taylori
AGCCTGCTGGTCACCCTGCACAAGGAGGCCTGGGGTGGCGAAAAATTCTTTCAACTGTTGCAAAAGCTTCTGCAGAATCCGGCCAAGAATCTTGAGCTGCTGGAGTTGATGTATGTCTGTCTCTGTTTCGGTTTTGAAGGTCGCTATCGCCCTCTTCCGGATGGCTATGCACAACTGCAGACCCTGAAAGACAATCTCTACCGCACCCTGCGCAACCACCGGGATGAGTATGAACGGGATCTCTCAGGACACTGGCAGGGAGAACCACTGAAACAGAATGCTCTGGTTCAATATGTGCCACTTTGGGTGGTGATGGCGATATCCGGTGTGGTCCTGATGTTGATGTTCTCCGGGTTCAGCCTCAGCCTGAATGTAAAATCCGATCCGGTACACGCCGAACTGCACAACATTGCCCGAAATGTACAAACGGTGGTTGAACGTGCCCCGCCGCCGCCTCCCAAACCGGAACTTTCACTCAGGGTTCTGCTCGCCAATGAGATCACTCAAGGATTGGTCAGCGTTGCGGAAAATCACCTGGAGGGTACGGTCAGAATTGCCGGGGACGGTCTGTTCGCTTCAGGCAAAGTGGCGGTCAACAGTCAATTCCTGCCACTACTGAATCGTATCGCAGCGGCAATGGATAGACTCGAGGGGCAGATTGTGGTGGTCGGTCATACTGACAACATTCCCATACGCAGTCTTCGCTACCCCTCCAACTGGCACCTCTCGAGGGCACGTGCTGAATCCGTGGCCAAACTGTTGGCGCTGGATTTAAGCCAACCTGCAAGAATTCAGAGTGAAGGGCGCGGCTCGGCAGAGCCCCTGGCATCCAATGACACAAAAGAGGGACGTGCACGTAACAGACGTGTGGAGATCACTCTTGTAAAACAATAGGTATTGCGTACACCATGCAGGCAATATTGAGAATCATAAAGAACCGCTGGTTTGTCGCCATCCTGGGACTGATCGCCATCTCGTTGATCATCTGGTTGATCGGTCCCCTGTTTGCCTTTGCCGGCAGTGAACCCCTTGCCTCACCCATGGCCAGACTGATTGCCATCGGCGTGATCATTCTGCTCTGGGCAGCCAATCAGGCCAGACGGCTGTTTGCAGCACGCAAGAAAAACCAGCAGATGCTGGAATCCGTGGTCGGTCAGAAAGAGCAGACCTCCGTATCAACCCAGGAGTCGGCAGAAGAGGTGCAGATTCTTGGGCAACGGCTGGACGATGCCATCCGCATACTCAAAGAGTCGAAACTGGGGGGTAAACAGGATAGCCAATATCTCTACCAGCTCCCCTGGTATATGTTCATCGGTCCTCCAGGAAGCGGTAAAACCACCGCCCTGCTCAACTCAGGGCTGCACTTTCCACTGGCGGACAAGCTGGGTAACGATGCGGTACAGGGTATCGGTGGAACCCGCAATTGTGACTGGTGGTTCACCGATGATGCGGTGCTGTTGGATACCGCAGGCCGCTATACCACCCAGGACAGTTACGAAGAGGTGGACCGGGCCGCCTGGATGGGCTTTCTCGATCTGCTGAAAAAACATCGCAAACGTCGACCGATCAATGGCGCTCTGGTGGCGATCAGCGTGGAGGACATTCTACAGCTGACCGACATTGAGAGAATCAATCATGCTAAGGCGATACGCCTGCGGGTCAAAGAGCTGATCGATCACTTCGGTATCCGCTTCCCGATCTACGTTCTGTTCACCAAGTGCGACCTGCTGGCAGGCTTCAATGAATTTTTCGAAAACCTGAGTCGGGATGAGCGTAACCAGGTCTGGGGAATGACCTTTCCGCTCAACGAAAAAGGCAGTCAGGATGATGTAATCAACCACTTCAAGGGTGAGTTCAAAGCCCTGGAACAGCGTATCGATGCCCGCCTGATGGACCGTCTTGAACAGGAACGGGATGTCAAGCGCCGGGTTTTGATCTACTCCTTTCCGCAACAGTTCAGCGCACTGCGTGAAGCAGCGGAGACCTTCCTCCAGGAAGCGTTCAGCGAGAACCGTTTCCAGGAAACCCCAATGGTCAGGGGTATCTACTTCACCAGCGGCACACAGGAAGGCACGCCGATCGATCGTCTGCTTGGATCGATGGCCCAGGAGTTTGGCCTTAATCGTCAGATCGCCCCAGCCTTTTCCGGTACCGGTCGCAGTTTTTTCATCAACCGACTGTTCAAGGACTTGATATTTGCCGAATCCCATCTGGCCGGTATCAATACCCGGGTTGAGAAACAGCGGGCCTGGTTACAACGGATTGCCTATGTGGGTGCCATCTCCCTGGCTCTGCTGGCCGGCATCGCCTGGTTTACCAGCTACAGCCGCAATCAAAGCTATATCGATCAGGTTGCCATTCAGGCCAATGCCGCAGACGAGAAAGTCAACGCAGTTGCCGCTGACGATCTGACATTGACCAATGTGGTACCCGCCCTGGAACTGGTGCGTCGGATTCCCGGCGGCTATGAGGATCAGGAGAAAGAGATCCCCTGGCTGATGGGGCTCGGCCTCTACCAGGGTGATAAGCTGGGCAGTGAGGCGATCAATGCCTACCACAACAGCCTAAAGAACCTGTTCCTGCCACGCATTATTCTCAGCCTTGAAAATCAATTGAGTCGGCAGGGTAACAACCCTGACTATCTGTATGAGGCGCTCAAGGTCTATCTGATGTTCGATGATAAGGAGCATTACGATGCCGAGACTGTGAAGACCTGGATGCTGTTGCAATGGCAGCTCAGCCTGCCTGGTGGGGAAAATGCCCAGGCCCGTCAGGCCCTGGCGGGCCATCTGGACGCCCTGCTTAGCCAGATGCCGATGCCGCCAACCATCCCGTTGGATGAGGCGCTGATCAGCCGGGTACGCAATGACCTGCTGAGAGTACCGCTGGCAGACCGGGTCTACGACCGGATGAAACGCACTACCGCCGGTGGTTCGATCGCCGCCTTGCGACTGACCCAGGAGATTGGCCCCGATGCGGAACTGGTCTTCAGTCGACGCTCCGGTGAACCACTGGATAAGGAGATCCCCAGCCTGTTTACCTATGAGGGATATCATAAACTGTTCCTCAAGGATCACCTGTCGATCGCCAATAAGTTGCTCGAGGAGAAGTGGATCCTCGGCCCTGATCTGGAAAAGATCATCGGCAAGACCGACCTGGCCAGGCTCAGCAGCCGGGTCAAGGATCTCTATTACGCCGAGTACATCCGTATTTGGGAACAGCAACTGGCTGACATACGGGTGAAACCGTTCAACAATATGCGTCAGGCTGTAGAGGTGTTGAATGTTCTTTCCGGGCCTACCTCGCCACTACGCCGCTATCTGAAGCTGGTGCAGGAGCAGACCACCCTCTCCCGCCTGCCGGGAGGTGCACAGAAGGCAGCTGAGCTGGCGGCTGAGCATGGATCGGGCATTACCCGGCAGTTGGCTTCAATCCTTCAGGTATCACCCGATGAGAGCCAGCAAGAACCTGAAAAGCAGCTGCTGAGTACACCAGTGGATCAACACTTTGCTGATCTGAACCGAATGATCAATGCTCAGGAGGGTGAGCAGGCTCCGCTGGAGAGAACCCTGGAGATGCTCAACGAACTGTATGCCCACATGAACTCCATTGCCTCTGCCGGCAATCAGTCGAGTCAGGCATTCAACGCTGCACGGGATCCTGCATCCGGCGGTGTGATCAGCCGCCTGAAACTGGAGGCGCAGCGTCAACCCGGCCCACTGGCCGATATGATCAATACCCTGGCGGACGGCAGTTCCAATCTGACCGTCTCGGGAGTAAGAAGTCATCTCAACTCAGTCTGGAACACCCAGCTTCTGCCTTTCTGTCAGCGCAGTCTGTCGGGACGCTATCCACTGGAGCGCAACAGCGTACGCGAAGTGACGATCAGTGATTTTGGACGATTCTTTGGTCCAGGCGGAATGATGGAGAACTTTTTCAATACCTACCTGATCGACTTCGTCGATACCTCACGCAGAGTTTGGCGTTGGAATGCGGCTGGCAATAAAACCCTGGGCATACCCACCAGCACCCTGCGACAGTTCCAACGGGCAGCGGTGATCCGGGACGCCTTCTTCAGCGGCAGCAGCCCAGAGCCGAAGATCAACTTCGAAATCAAACCGCTGAGCATGGACACCACGATCACTCAGATCACCCTGTTGCTCAATCAGCAGCGGGTCAGATACAACCATGGGCCGACCCGTTGGAACCGACTCACCTGGCCGGATGATTCCGGCATCAGCGACGCCAAGATCCTGCTTGCACCACCGGCAGGCAATAAACCCTCCGGTCTGACTGAGGATGGACCCTGGGGCTGGTTCCGCATGATCGATCAGGCTGCAAGTGAAGCCACCAACACCCCTGAAACCATCAACGTGACCTTTGATGTGGGTGGTCGACAATCCCGTTTTGCACTACGCGCAAGTGGTGCACTCAATCCATTCCAGTTAAAAGAATTGGCAGACTTCCGGTGTCCGAACAGACTTTGAACTCATTGCAAAACGAGGACTTTCCAGGCCTCTATGGTAAAATTCCATCACTGGGGGATTTTGTCACCCGCCGGCTTCCACGCGGCTTCATCGCCCCTTGGGAGACCTGGATGCAGGAGGCGATCGCCAACAGCCGGGAGCAGCTGGGGGACTTCTGGCTGGATAACTATTTGACCAGTCCGATGTGGCGTTTCGCGCTCTCTCCAGGCATCTGTGGCGAACAGGGGTGGGCAGGAATCCTGATGCCCAGCGTCGATCGGGTTGGTCGCTACTACCCGTTTACCCTCGCAGCAAAGCTCGATCCGAAGTTTAATCTTTTTCTGTTCATGGAGGAGTCGGAGAGTTGGTTTGCCCGTTTGGAAGAGCTTGCCCTATCCTGCCTGGAGGATGATTTCCAGATGGATGCGTTGGAGCAACAGCTGCGACAGCTCAGCACACCAACGGCGGAGCGTGAAGAGCTGTCTCACCCGGATGCACCCGTTACACCGCTGAACAATGCCTGGCACGCTCAGTTGCAGGAACAGTCCGCATTGCGTGGTCTCTATCCCCTGTTCATGCCCCACCTGATGAAAAAACTGTTGTTTGCCTACAGCATTTGGTGGACACAGGGTTCAGAGCGGATCTCCCCCTCCCTGTTGATCTGTCAGGGACTGCCACAGATAAGAGGAGCCAGTGCCTTGATCGATGGCGCTTGGACAGAGCATGGCTGGGAAGAGATAGAAACCGGTGCCTACAGCATGGGATTCGCCACTTCAGAAACACCAGAATCCTTATGACCCAGAATCGATTCTATTGGGTCTCTGCCCACTTGACTGACAAGGGTAAAGTGCGCAGCATCAATGAAGATGCCTGCCTCGATCGGGCTGACCTGGGAATCTGGGTGGTTGCCGATGGCATGGGTGGGCATGCTGCCGGGGATCTGGCCTCAGGCATGATTGTGAGTGAATTGAAATCGCTCGACCCAGGTAACTCAATTGGTGAGCTTGCCGGAAACGTTGAACAAAAACTGCATCAGGTCAATCAACACCTGCTGTTGGAATCCCATCAACGTGGCGGTGAGATCATCGGCTCAACGGTGGTTACCCTGCTTGCCTATGATGGATATTGCATCTATCAATGGGCTGGAGACAGCCGTATCTATCTCTATCGTCGCGGAAATCTGAAACAACTCAGCCGCGATCACAGCCAGATTGAGGAGATGATCGAACAGGGTCTGGTCACCTCCGATCAAGCCGAGCAATCATCCATCGCCAACTACATCACCCGGGCAGTTGGTGCTGCAGAGGTTCTGGAGTTGGATGCGGAGATGGTGGAGCCCTGTGACGGTGACCTGTTTTTACTCTGCAGTGATGGCCTGAACAAAGAGGTCAAGGATGCTGAAATCGCTGAAATTCTAGGGCGTTACAGCTTTCAGGATGCAATACAACAACTCATTAGCCTGGCCATGGACAGAGGCGCCAGAGATAATGTCACACTGGTGATGGTGCAAGCGAAAGCCACACAAAACCTGCAGCCCGAAGAAATCTAATCTGATATATTGATCGACATGCCAATCCAGCTAATTGCTACATGCAGCCAAAAGGAATCTAAGAAGTGAAAGAGGTAACCAGCTTTCGGGATTTCTGCAAATTCCTATTCATTGTCATTTCTGTGCTGGCTCTGAGCGCCTGTCAGTTGACCGGGCCTAAAAAAGAGGCTCAACCGGTAGCCATGGAGCCGGAACCAATAGAAGAGACTATTCCTCCACCAACCGATTCACTGACGCCCAATCAGCGGGTACGAAAAGCGCTACAGCATCTGCAGCAGGGTGACTATGAGAATGCCCGCAACCAGTTGAACTGGGCCTTGATGGATGATCCCGATCATAAGCGTGCCAACCACCTGCTGGAGCAGATGGATGCTGACCCGATTGAGTATCTTGGACTTAAAAACTTCTATTACGATGTGCAGCCGGGTGATTCGCTATCCCTGATTGCCAAGAATTTTCTCGATGACCCTTATAAATTCGTGATTCTTGCCAGATACAACGACCTGGACAATCCCAGCAAGCTGGCTCCGGGTCAACGTATTCGTGTGCCGGGGATTATGCGGGAAAAGCCGAAAATCAAGGCAAAACCCAAAACCAAGCGGAAGCCTGATGTGGTATTGACTGAGGAACCCGTAAAGAGTGAAGCCAAAACCGACACCTCTACCGACCCGGCTGCCACATCTTCTCAGGCAGATGAGCCAGTGCCGTCAACAGCGACTGAACCGGTTACAGAAGTCGACCCACCTTCAGAGACAGCGCTGGCAGTGGAGCCAGAACCTGAACTCGAACAGTTGGAAGAGACAGCGAACACACTTCCTGAGAGCCCCCCAAACAGTGATGACACACTGAGCTCTGCCCGGCAGTTGCATGCTGAAAAAGACCTGCCAGCAGCCATCTATCTGCTGGAGAGTGAAAACAGCAGTAACCCAGAAGCTTCAGAGGTACGTACCCAGCTGGCAAGTTACTACACCGAGTATGCAAACCAATTGATCAGAGAGGATGACTTGGAAAGTGCCCGGCAGACCTTGGAAAAGCTGATCATCCTTGATGCCTCCGACAACAACGCTATCAATCAACTCATCTATGTGGAAGACAAACTTGAAGCCCGCAAGCTGCTGCAAAAAGGAGAGAATGAAGAGCGTGGTGGACAGTATCAAACTGCCTATCGCACTTATGGCCAGGTATTGACCTATGATCCTGACAATCAATCCGCACAAGAGTCTCAAATCAGAGTGAGAAATCAACTGACTGACAGTTACCATCGTCAGGCCATGCAGCTGTTTCGCCGACAGGAACTGGATGAAGCCATCGGATTCTGGAATAAGATCCTTGAACTTGATCCAAATCATTCGCTCGCCCCGGGTTACAAAGCACGCGCCCTGGAGATGAAGCAACAGCTTCAAAAGATAGACTCGAAGCCCAATTGACAGGCTGTATAGAAGTGGCTGGCTGGAGGCATTAATTCAGTCAGTAACTGAAAATGTCATATCAGCTACAGCTATTGCATCAGCAGAAGTACTGATATCCAGGCTGAGTTAACTATGCTTCATTAGCCGCTGTAGCAGACAAAAATGGTGCTCACTTTGCTGTATGCAGTCATTTTCCAAATCATCATTTTAAATATCGCCCGCTGTTAACCCCTACAACCTGCACCGATTCTTTTCAGCAGTAACAAGTGCTCATGAATTACCTGACACTTTGTCACACTATTTCTAACTTAATCCTATGCTTATCACGCTCTAAACCGGGATGAGTTGATTCAATACTGCACGCATGAATTTAATTCCTATTTTGGTTGGTTATGTTTAAAACAAACCAGTTTTAATCACATTTTTTCAAGGCGATGAGCTATGCTTATGTTCTATTGACTTTACTCAGTTGACTTCTTCAATAGAGCATGAATAATACGCTGCAAGTATTGTGATCTATTGGATAAATTTCTCAATTTCACAATATTTTTTGGAATTGTTTGCGGGGTAATCTCGAACGGAATCATGCTGAAAGCAGAGTTTTTGCTTATCGTTATGCAATCTTTGATGGAACCATCAGTTCGCAGCAATCGATTTGATATTGATATCTAGCAAAATGGACTTAATGTGCTTGAAGCACTTTCGACAACAAATATAATAATTGCCGCAATCATCATCTGTTCTGCCTATCTGGTTAGAGGTATTTCAGGTTTTGGCTCAGGTCTGATTGCTATACCTTTACTTGCATTGATGCTGCCTTTGTCAATCGCAGTACCTTTGATTGTGTTACTCGATTACATTGCATCTGCAAGCCACGGTGTAAAGCATCGTGAAGCGATTTGCTGGCGGGATATTTTGCCACTGCTCCCCTTTTCGATCATCGGGGTTTTGATGGCTCTCTATCTGTTCAACTCAGTCGATGCTCAGGTACTTCGTTATGGCTTGGGAATCTTTCTGCTATTGTTTGCTGTCTATTCACTTTTCAGCATAACACCCAACGCTGCACCCTCTCTGCTATGGGCGGCCCCAGGTGGAACTCTGGGAGGTTTCATTGGCACACTTTTCGGTACCGGCGGTCCGTTTTATGTCCTCTATCTGAAACTCAGAGGACTCAACAAAACAGAATTTCGGGCGACATTTGCGACCATTTTTCTGATCGATGGCATTGGACGCTTGATTGGTTACATGGCAACCGGATTCTTTGACCTTGCGTTACTCAAAGTCGTTGCGGTTGCGATTCCTCTGATGGCCATCGGTATGTACATTGGTGGTCAAATACACAGCAATCTCTCTCAGGAGACGTTTCAAAGGGGAATCAGCATACTGCTGATTATCAGTGGAATTTCCCTGTTGTTAAAGTAGCCTGACAATTACTCAAACTGGTTAACCAAAGAGCCTATTCCGTCAATTCTTATCTCGACCGTGGCCCCCTGAGACATAGGTCCCGCACCCAACGATGTACCACAGGCAATCACATCTCCTGGATTGAGCGTCATATCCCTCGAGAGACGGCTGACAATCTCTCTTGGGGAGAAAAACATGTCATCAACCGGATAGTTCTGATGCTCTACACCATCGACCAGTGTTCGGACAGTCAGTGAGTCAACATCGAGTCCCGTAGCAACTACCGGCCCTACAGCCCCGAAGGTGTCAAAGCTTTTTGCTCGGGTCCATTGAACAAATGACGGATCCTCTTTCATCAGACCTCTAGCGGTAACGTCATTGACGCAGGTGTATCCAAAAATGTACTTATCAGCCTCATCTTCGTTGATATTGCTGCAACGCGCCCCGATCACTATGCCTAGCTCGCCTTCAAATGCCACAGGTCCATGATAGGTTTCCGGTTGTCTAATTGTCTGTCCGCTCGCCAGAAATGAACCATTGGCCTTCATGAAATAGAGCGGATGGTTTGGCTGAGACCAGCCCTCTTTTGCTGCCCTTGAGCGGAAATTGTTCCACAACCCAATCATTTTCGACGGCTGAGTGGGAATTAACAGATTAATATCCGCAACCGGTAAAAATTCACCCGTCGCTTTTGACTCCTGAAACATATCCCCTTGATAAACAGCAATATGATCATTCCTTAAGGTGCCAAATCCATGCTTTCCCAAATACTCAAACCTGACCCATAGCTCCATAATCCATCTCCCTAATCAAAAAGAACAGCCCAGTATCGCCACCTTCAACAGTTACAGCTTTAAATTTCAGGCATAACAAGCTGATTTAATAGAAATAGACCTTTGTATGAAAACTCTGATCCTGACCTATCAAATGTGCCTATCCACGATCACTGATGTTGTAATTGAGTGATCGAAATTCAAAAAAAGAATTCCGTTCCCAGATTATCAATCTTACACGGAATTTTATTCACATGTTGCTGTTTTTCAAAGCCCTTTAGCTTCAGAAGCACAGAAATGAGTCGCTAACTCAGGCAGATGGATATGTCACTGGTTACGTTGTTACAGGAGTGTAAGTTGATTCGTAACTGAAGTTTGTTTGACCTTTGGCTATCAAATATGATGGAACAACTCTACAAAATAGCACTTACTAGTTTTGCCATAGGCACTCTGTTTCTGCCTTTGTTGCTATTTGTTAATTACCTCGAAGCCCGTTATCCGGCTACCACTCAACTCACCAGTCTGGCGTGGTACGAGATGTTCATCATTCTCATGTTGTTGGTAATTCCCTTCGGCACCTTAAAGCTCCTTCGCGTACCCTGGAACGATAAAGAACCTCAGTGAGCAGAAATTCTGCTCTATCCATTGCTGCTTGATCTATTGGGCCTGGCGGTTTTCAAACGTATCGATCCTCAGTTGAGTCCGTTTATCATTGGGATCAAACTTTAATGCACTCTTCCAAAGTTCGATCGCATTGACCGGTTCGGAACGGACACTTCTCAATCCTAACAAATAGAGCTCCTTAGCAAACTCTTTTCGAGCAGCCAACAGCTTCTTCAGAAATTTATCATCATTGTTGAGTGACTCTTCTGCTGCAGCCAAGTGGTCCAGCGAACTGTCATAATCCGATTCTCCAAAGGAAGCACGAGCCTGAACAATCCGAACATTCACAAGCATCTCTTTGAGCTCCGTGTCACTTGGATACTTTGTAATATGTTTCTCGAGTTCTGCAATATAACCCTCAACATCATTAGCTCGGTTTTCCGCCTGTAAAATGGCCTGACGTGAATAGATATATCCCTCATCTTCTGTCTGTCGATTCTTTTTACGAAGACTGCTCTTACGATAACGCTGGGAGAGCGCCACTTTCTGCTTCATTTTCTTATGCAGTTGCTTCCTATTGATATCACGCAATCTGTCAAAGGCAGCTCTGTAATTTGGATCGAGGGTCAGTATTTTAAAATACAACACCTCCGCACTTTGCAATTTACCTCGCGCATACTTCTTCTCGGCTATCGACATCAATTTATCTGTTTTCTCTGCGATCAGTTTTTCCAGCCTCTTGACCTCTCTGCCCGGTTTGGTAGTGTCTACTGATACTGTACGTGCAATACGATATTCCATCAGTGCACTGTACAGATCCCCCTTCTGCTCATGCTTGGCTGCCGATAGCATCAAACGCTTTGGATCCGAGTAACTTCCTGGATTACTACTCTTTACCACTTGTCTGTTTGCACACCCCAGACTGGATAAAATAAACAGAGTGACAAGTAACAGCGAAAAAGTGTGCAGAAAACTGATCACAACATCACCGGGTCTGGAAGGTTTTCAGCTTTGCAACAAAATCGTCCATGCCCCGGTCTCCAAAGATCATGCTTCTGTTCAGTAGATAAGGATAGTTAAATGCTGCATTGGCAGTGGGCTGAACTGTCAGACCGAGCAATAGACCATTTGCCTTTAACTCTTCAATCACCTGAGGGTTAGTATCGCCAAATGGATAGGCATAGTATTTTGGTGCTTTTCCCAATGTACTTTCCAATTTACGGCTGGGTATGCGAACTTCGTCCGTGATTCTCTTGCGATACTCAGATTTACTTTCCCCAATGCCATTGAGCGCGAGATTCGAATGAGTCTTGGAGTGTGGTTGTAAACTGATCAAACCACTGGCATTCATGGCTTTCAGTTCTTTTGTTTTCAATCCGCCGTTATTCATATAATCACTGTAGACAAACACCGTTGCAGGAAAATTGAACTTTTTCAGCAGTGGATAGGCGATTGTATAGATGGATCGATGACCATCATCTATGGTTAACACCACTGATCGCTTTGGCAAGCCACGCTCACCTTTCAAAAAACCATACAGATCCTCAAGGCGAATCACTCTGTAGTCATGCTGCTTGAGATAGGCGAGCTGCTGTTCGAACTGTTCCGCACTGACTTCCAGTCGACCGCCCTTGTTACCAAAACGGTGATAGCACAATATGGGAACTGTCTGATAACCTTCAAATTCGAAGCCTATCGGATTGTCATTCTGCAGTGGAATAATGATCTCATTTCCAGATGCAATGGATCGAGGCTCGTTGGCATCTTCGATCAGCCAGCCGAGACTCTCATCACCAAGATAGCGACGTGCAAGCTCACTGGCATCCTCATTCCCCACCCTGAGTACGACAAATTCGCTATCCCGCGCCAGAATTTCAGTTGTGACAGGACGTGACGAACAACCCGCACCCAACAAAAAGAAGAGTGAGAGAAATAAACTGGCAATCAGTAACTTCGATGGTTGATCAGCGCTCATTGACGTCGCTGTTTGCAGTCTGCCAGATTGATTCACAGACCATGCGCCTTTAACTGTGGCCGTAGGCCGAAGAGAGAGTCTCATAACAGCCTAGGGCCTGTTAACACTAATCCAATCGGCCCTGCTGGGGCTATTTTTTCGTCCAGCAAGGCAGAATGAGCGACGTGTAGTTGTTCTACATGAGCGAATGATAACGCCGCTGGGCGGAAAAATAGCCCCAGCCCTCCGGGTTGCGCCTGAAAAAGCGCCACTCGGCGTTGCTCGTCGTTCATTTGGAATCACCAAACCTCTCTCCTCGCGCCTTGATTGGCGCTTTTTCAGGCACAACAGGGCCAATTGGATTAGTGTTAACAGGCCCTAGTTTCTTTTTATGATTCTTGTCGCATCATCCATATCATCGTCTAGCTCCTGACTATCATCCACGCCGATTACATCATTCAAAGGCTGCTTTGCTGGCGCAATCCGTGTCTCGTCATCATCTTCGGGCTCTGGCTCAATTTGTGGTTGGGTCTGAGTTGGCGTTTGTGTATCGAGGTCGGATTGGGTCTCATCCTCTGTCACTACCTCTGCCTGCTGCTTGTTCTGCAACTCCTCTGCCATCCTATTGTAATCTTTAAACATCAAGCCCAGTTCGTCATTCCGTTCCTGGCGTATCCGATATGCATAGTTACCCTGACTGATATGCCGCATCGCCTTTCTGAGGATTTTCATCGGCAGCGTGATACCAGTCGCCAACAGATAGGCCACCACAACCACAGTCAGAACAACAGCCAGCAAAAGACCGAGCATGGTATAAAAAGTCAGATCTGCCGCAGCTATCAGTGGGGTTTGAGAGAGACCTAACTGTACACCACCGATTGTTTTATTCTGAAAGATCAGCGGTGCTTGAAAATCAAAGACTTCCTCTCCCTGCCACTCGGCTTCGGTGATAACGATTCCCCCCTCCTCTCTCAACACCTCGCCAGAGAGGGATTGTTCCAGAGTTTCACCCACCTCATCCAGTGAAGTACTTGCCCGTAATACCCGCCTGTGATCAAAGATCTTCAGGTAACTGATCTGTTGACGATCGTTGATCTCCTGTACAAAAGTCTCAATAGCCACCCAGTCCTGTATCAATACAGCTTCTGCGCTTTCAATGGCGATAAAATCAGCCAAAGAACCACCTGAGTCCAAGGTCAGTTCCGTCATTGTCTCTACTTGCTTTTGATAGACCAGATAGGAACCTAAAATCATAGCCAGCGAGACGACCATTGCCATCACTGCCGTCCATTTGATACGCAACGGCAGGATCTTTGATTCATTGATATGCTGCTGTTTTTCATCGATCTCATGGATTACACGGCGCAGCGCATCGGCAAGTTCCTTACCTGTTTGAAAACGATTGGCAGGATTCTTGTTGAGCAACTTCTCGACAATCGCTTTCAGACTTTGAGGTATGTCCGTCTTCTTGATATCGATCGGTGCCGGCTCTTCCTGTACGATCTTCATCAACAGGGAGGTCAGGGTCTCCGACACAAACGGTTTAACACCCGTAAGTAATTGATAGAGAATCACACCGAGTGAAAAAAGGTCGGATCGACCATCCACTTGCTGCCCTTCAACCTGTTCCGGTGACATATATTGAGGCGTACCGAGGACAGAACCTATCCTGGTTTTATGCTCTTTGTTCGGAGCATCGATCCTGGCGATTCCGAAATCCGTTATACGCAGTGAGTGACCATAACCGGGGGAGATGATGTTACCGGGTTTGACATCCCGATGAACAATTCCCCGGGCATGGGAATAGTCGAGCGCTTCGGCCAATTGGATGCCGTAGATAACCACATCCCGGGTTGCAATGTCCTGCTCACTATCCATGATCTCCTCAAGGGTTTGTCCCTCAAGAAACTCCATGGCGATATAGGGTCCCTGTTCCACTTCGCCGACATCGAAAATGGTAACAATATTGGGGTGGGTCAGCTTGCCTGCAGCTTTGGCCTCCTGCAGAAAGCGATATCGATATTCCGGATCAACAGCACACTCACCACGCAGCAGCTTGATGGCCAGGGGCCGATTGATTTCAGGATCAAAAGCTTTGTAGACAATCGACATTGCGCCTTCGCCTACCTCTTCCACCAACTGGAATCTTCCGATCGATTCCGGCATAGGATATTGGTTATCCAAATCACCTCTCCTACAACTGCGCTATCAAACACAGGAAGGCCTTCTTCCAAGCCCTATGAGGCAGACTTCACTCACGGCTAAGTGGACCCGTAAAACACCGGGTCTAAACCTCAGCAGCTATGCCAAAGGACCCAATATTTTACTTCACATCCTGCAGCCACCTGGTGGTGGCGGTTTTTGCCTTAGTTCACTATACAATATCGTCCATTTTCCTGAAAGAGTGTAGCAAATCAACAAAAACTCATTGACGTAACTCATTTATTTGATTAGCTTTCTTATCTAAGGGTAGTTAACACTAATCGAGTTTCTTCTGTAATGCCTTGTTGGACGCCAAAACAGCTCCAGCAGGACTTATTGGAATAATGTTAACAGGCCCAAGTGCGACGCATTGTGAAAAGGCCTTGTCGTATGGATAAACAGCCTGAAAATTCTGCTTCTCAGGCAAATAATAAGCGGGCATCTCATGACAGACTCTTTCGACATCCCAAGACTGATAGAACTCCGAAAGCTTACCCGCTCAGTATCTGAACGGATTGAGACACAACTCAAGTCCTATTTGTCTACCCTGGCACCACTTTTTTCACCTCAACCGATCCTCGGCGAATACATCCGCGGGGGCTCCAAATCCTCAGTCAAAGGGGCAGAGAAGAACTTTCAAGAGCTGAAAAAGCACTACCTCACCATTGCCAGGCAAAAGCCCTACTCACTGGACAGTGATATCTCACCACCGTTGGATATTTTTGCAGCCACGCCCGCATTGACACCGGTCACATACCCCTACACAGCTGAAAATGAGGGTAAATCCGCAGAGCTCACGGTCACCTCCCCTCTGCAGTGGATACTCTCCTATCCGGGTATGGCGCCAAATCAGATAGCCGATCTGTTGAAAGGCAACCGAAGTCAAATTCAGGATGAGTTGGCACATACCTTACTGCAGTGCCTGACCCTGAACCTTGTCCTGGAGAAACAGACCGGCCTGAGGAACCTGCTCAAGGATCTGCGTTTTAAACTGGAGACGATTCAAATGGACAGCCTGGGTGATCTGCCTGTGTTACTGATCTCTTGTCCGATTTCCACTGAATTGCCCTCAGATGACGTAATCATTCAGAATACGGAAATCTCTGGGATTCCATCTTTTGAAGAGATTATCAAAATCAATGACATCAGGAGCATGTCTGACCCGCTACGGGAAACACTGCTCGGGATAACCCAGGAAGTGACACCTGAGATCTATCAGGAACTCGTCTCTTAGGGCTTGCAAACAATTCGATTCAGCATGGGGAACAGATAGCTCCACTGATCAACAAAGCATCGATCAACTTCTGTCACATAATCGCCATTGAGACGATTTAGGCACGATTGGATGATCACCCCCTGACCTGACCCTTACGCCAATTCAGGCTTTTTAATAATTACTATAAATAAAACAGGGTTTATCTTGCTGGGTGTTCTTCCTAAAATCTGCGCTATTCTTAGAATTCAACTCAAATAACAGGATTTAGACATGGCAACGATCACTCTAGAAGGCAACCCAATCAACACCAATGGCGATCTGCCGGCAGTCGGCTCTGATGCACCGGACTTCTCTTTGACGGCTGGTGATCTGTCAGATGTCTCTTTACAGAATTATGTTGGCAAAAAAAAGCTACTGAATATCGTTCCCAGTCTTGATACCGGTGTCTGTGCGACCTCAACCATCACCTTCAACAAAGCCATGGCCGACAAGCCCAATTCAGTAGCCTTGGTCGTCTCCGCTGACCTTCCTTTCGCTCAAGGTCGATTCTGCAGTGCTGAGGGTGTGGAGAATGTCGTCTCACTCTCCATGATGCATAACCGTAACTTCGCCAAAGATTATGGCGTATTGATCAGCGATGGTCCGCTCGCTGGCATCTGCGCCCGTGCTGTGGTTGTGGTGGATGAGAACAACAAAGTGATCTACACCCAGTTGGTACCTGAAATTGTTCAGGAACCCGACTATGAGGCGGCCTTGGCTCATCTCGACTGATAGGCCACTGATCGAGTCAGCACACGGATCGTTGTGTGTAAAAAAAAACGGGCTTGTAGCCCGTTTTTTTTGCTTTCAGAAATTATCTGTAATTGTAGTAGCCTTGATAGGGGCCAGGACCGTAGGGTCCGTAACCCGGGTTAGGATTGCGCCACATACGTGGCGGTGGAGGCATCATCGCTTCGTGCAGCTCTCTCTCAGCCTGCATTCTGTTCTGCATGGCTTCCATTTCCGCCTGTGCCGCATCCCTCAACTCATCGAACTCTTTAAGGATTTTTGTAACAGACTCTGTGTGCATTTCATGCACACTCTGCTGTTGATCATCTTGAGCAGAAGCAGTTTCCTGGCCACTCTGTTGCGCAGCTGCCCCTGTCTCAGCCGATGACTGATCCGCTTCACCTGATGCCTCTGCTGCTGCCGGTTGGCTTAACACTTTGACCTCGGGTGACATGCTCGACCCTGAGACCAGATTACCCGAACTTTCGCCAGAAACATCTGCAGCAGAAGGCGCCTCACTCTGACCACTCTCAGCTTCAGCCACACTCGCTTGCTGATTGTCTGTGCCGGCTTCACCGGTAGCCGCTGCTGGTGCGGATGAGGTGGCAGATTGATCTGTCGTGGACGAAGCGGCAGCCTGATCTGATGTAGATGAGGCGTCTGAATCCGAGGCTGTGACCTCAACCTGAGTGGAATCCGAAGCTTCGCCTGTTGATTGGTCAACCGGGCTTTTCGCCAGTGAACGGATATACATGAATCCCAGAATAATAATAACCAGCCAGAAAATGACTTTTACCCAAAAGCCACCTGAGCTCTTTGTTGTTGTCGACATGGATGTCTCCTCCGAAGTTGACTCTTTCTCTTCTATTTGTTTCTGTACCACCACATTTGATGATGGTGTCTTATTGCTCTCAGCGGCTGTGGTTGAAGTGGAGGCTTGAGCACCCGCCGCAGCCACGGCGGTCGGTGTCGCAGCTTTAGCTTCAGTAGCGGCTTCCGGCTTGTCAGTTTGCGGGGTTGCTGCAGTTTCCGTGCTTGTCGCTTTAGCTTCAGTGCCGACTTCCGGCTTTTCAGTCGGTGCGGCTGTTGCGATTTTCGCACTTGCAGCTTTACTACTCTCTGTCTTTTTGGCTGAGACCTTCTTCTTGGCAGCGGCTTTTTTCTTTGCTGTCGCTTTCTTCTTGGCTACCTTTTTCTTGGCAACTTTCTTTTTCGCAGCTTTCTTTTTAACTGTTGTTGCTGTCTTTTGAGGTTGTTTTTCTACGCTTTCATCAGCGTTGTTAGTCTCATCAGCCATCTTCACTCCCCTATATCGACGTACCTAATTACTGCAGCATTGTACCTGTAAACTGATTGAATCGATAATTTTAACCCGAAGACCAAACAGTTTGCTTTCAGCTTCCGTCAGCCTGGCTGCAGAGAAGCAGCAAATCAACGCTGGGACATGCCAGCAGCCGCTTGCGTCAAGCCTGACTCTATAATAATCAAAATGTTAGGAGCATCAAGCATGCCCTGAAAGTCACTTTTTTACCACCGGTTTGGTACCACTAAAAACCTCTATTCAGTGCGCACTGTTAACCAGTCTGCAATCCAGGCCTGACTCAGATCGTCCGGATCGACAGCGAGCAACCATTTTCCCTTGCGATCGACAATAAACAGCCTGGCCCCAGCCTCGACCCGTTTAACCACAGGATGTTCTGTTCCCGGGCCTGCACGTAAATTGACCACATCAGCCTCTACCACCCTCTGCTCACTGAACCAATCTGACTGTAGTACTGTTTTGAGTTGATTTATCAGTACTTTTTCCGGTTTCAGAAGCTTGGATTTTATGATCTCACGAGCATCTCCATGTCCCCTTTCAGCGGCCGTACGATACCATTTGAACGCCTCTTGGTGGTTCTTTTTGATGCCTTCTCCATTGGTGTAGGCCAATGCCAGGGCAAACATGGCTTCGTTGTGTCCCTGGGCGGCAGAACGCTTCCACCAGTAGACCGCCTTATCGATATCAACCCTGAGACCATTACCATTGGCATAGAGCCAGCCCAGATGATAAGCAGCCTCCACATGACCCTGCATAGCCAATGGCCGCCAGAGACAGAATGCTTCCGCGAAATCACCATCATTCAATGATGACATGCCAAGCTCGAAAGCTCCGCCGTGCAGATTACGACTATTGATTAAAATCAAAAGGAGTAATGATCTATAACATATTGTTATTAAAATATTATTACTTCTGATCGTCATCTTATGTCAGTCTCTGGATCCGGCTTAGGCAGTCTCCCTAAGCAGTACCGTCAGTAACTTTCTCGCCTGTTCCATCCCCACAATCAGGTTCTTTTCGATATCTTTCATACTGATTGATGCCTGCTGCTTTCCAGCCCCCCAGTTTGCCACGACGGCACAAGAGGCATAACAGAGTTCAAATTCCCTGGCCAAGGCGGCTTCCGGCATTCCTGTCATGCCTACGATATCACAACCATCCCGCTCCATCCGAGTGACCTCTGCGGCGGTCTCCAGACGCGGTCCCTGGGTTGCCCCATAGGTTGCTCCGTCAACACAATCCACACCGCTGATATTGGCAGCATCGATCAGGCGTTGGCGCAGTTGTTGACAGTAGGGATAGGTAAAGTCGATATGGGTAACGTGCTGCAGATCCTTTTCATAAATCGTGTGATCGCGGCCAAAAGTGTAATCAATAATTTGATCAGGAATGACAATCCTACCTGGGGCCATTTCCGATGTAATGCCCCCCACGGCAGCCACACCAATCACACTGTCCACACCGATATGGTGCAGAGCCCACAGGTTTGCCCGGTAGTTGACCCGATGTGGCGGGATGGTATGGGTCGCCCCATGCCTGGGAAGAAATACCACTTCACTTCCGGCAATTCTGCCGTGAGTCAGTGCTGCAGATGGCGCACCAAAAGGTGTATGGCAGACCTCCCGGTGAGTGATTTCAAGATCCGGAATTTTGTTCAGCCCGGTACCGCCGATGATCGCCAGTTTAGTCATTCTTAGTTTGGTCTTTTATCGTTCGATGCTTCATTCCCGATTGAGGCCGGCATCGACACCGGCCCCAACCGAGTAAAACCTACTCAGAGGCTTTCACTGTGGTCCGTCAGATAGTTTGCCACACCTTCCGGTGTATCTTTCATACCCGCATCACCATCCTTCCAGCCGGCCGGGCAGACTTCACCATGCTCCTCATTGAACTGAAGCGCATCGACCATACGTATCATTTCATCAATATTTCTGCCGAGAGGCAGATCATTGACAACCTGATGGCGGACAATGCCGGATTTATCGATCAGGAAGGAGCCGCGAAGTGCCACATTGCCGTCAGTTGTCTCCACATCATAGGCTTTACAGATGGCATGGTTCAGATCAGCGACCAGTGGATAACCTACCGGGCCGATGCCGCCCTCATTGACCGGTGTATTACGCCAGGCATTGTGGGTGTAGTGAGAGTCGATGGAACAGCCCACCACTTCGACTTGCCGTTGTTTAAACTCCTCCAGGCGGTGATCGAAAGCGATCAGCTCCGAGGGGCAGACAAATGTGAAATCGAGAGGATAGAAAAACAATACTGCATATCTGTTTTTGATCGTTTTACTGAAATTAAAGTCATCGACGATCGTGCCATCACCAAGCACCGCTGCTGCAGTAAAATCCGGTGCCTCCCGTCCAACAAGTACGCCCACAATGAACCTCCTGAGTTTTGCTTGAGTTGAATCAAAGTTCGAATCTGAAAAATTCTGAGCGCTATCTTAGAGACTCTTGAACCATGATGCTACGATTTGTCTCAATTTCCTCATTGAAAGCTCGAGATTCAGCTGCCGCTCGGACTGGTTGGGGAGAGAAATAGGTATGTGATTGAAAATTGATTAAAATCAGATAGCTAAAGTGGTGTACCAGGTCTATTGATTTGAGCGGTTTGGCAGGGAGTGGCGTTTCTTCCAGGCAAAAAAATAGGGGGTCAAACTACTACCCCCCGATACTTCTCCTCCAATGATCCTGATTTTATACGGCCTGGGCAAATACCCCAGACTTTTCTAAAGTTGGTATCAGGATCGTCTCTTCGCGCTGAATCCGATCTTCAATCATGTCAAAGATCTCAAATGTTTCAGCAATAAACTCATCTGAAAAGTTGAAGTCGCAGTTCTTCAACCATTTATTATGGTATCGCTCAAACTGTTTTCTAATGGGTTTTTGCCCATTCAGAAATCCCCAGGCCATGGATTTCAATTTCGGATCTTGATGCGTCAGCAGGTCAGGATAGACACCCCGATCCTGGTCTGACATATGACCTTTCATCATCTCTGCCAGATCGCAAATCATCTTATGAGTTGTCATTGCGTTTGGCCTTATACTCAACTGTTCCCTCGTCATCATAGCTCTTAGATCACTGATAATCTGCTGCATATCAGTGTGGCTACCTTTCATACTTTCCAATGTGCTCACACTATACCCTCCTTTAACGGTGCAAACTCCGACAGTCAGTCGGAGAGAAGCGAACTCTATTGAATTTGTCAGGACTCCCCGGTCTGATGCCAGGTTCTGCCATGATGGTACAAGCTTGTACTATTTGTGGAAAAATAGCAATAGGTGCTTAATATCTCTACTATTTTTCTAGGAAATCGAGGCAGGGTTTACCCTTGTATGGCATTATTCAATATTAGGGAAATTACTAACTCCCAGGAAGCGCATAGATGGCTGCTGCGTTTCTGTGGTAGCCCTTGTAGTCCATTCCATAACCGAACACATAGCGGTCTTCGACCTCCAGCCCGACAAAATCCGCTTTGAACCCAACACCCCGATCGTGCTTCTTCTCCACCAGAACCGCACTCAACACCTGCTTTGCACCTGCGTCCTGACAAGCTTCGACAATGGCCGCAAGAGTGATGCCATGATCCAGGATGTCATCCACGATGAGGATTGTCTCGCCTGTCAGTGAGGCACTGGGGTGCCCTTTCCACTCCAGCTCTGAACCCGATGTCTCGCCCCGGTAGCGGGTTGCATGAATATAGTCATGACGAAGTGGAAAACTCAGCCTGGTCAAAAGTTGCCCAGTCGGTATCAAAGCACCATTCAGTACACACAATACCAGTGGATCCTGATCCGCGAGGCACTCACTGATCTCCAGTGCCATTCGATCCAGCGCTTGTGCGATCTGCTGACTGTTATAGATTAAGTCGGCTGTAGCCAAAACTTCAGCCGCCTGTTGTGCATTAATCGTCATCTTCAAGCCCCAGATTGAGCGGTGTTTCCTGTGGAATTACTGACAGCTGATTGACAGCCTGTTTCCAACGTGAATCCATATGAATCTGCTGTAGAGAGCGCTGTTTTCGGCCATGCATCCTTACCAAGCGGACATGTGCGGCTGGATCGTTGTAGGTTTTCAGGGATTCCAGAACCTGTATCGCGGCGGCACGGTTGTTACAGACCAGGATCATGTCACATCCCGCCTCAAGTGCAAGCGCGGCCCGTTGAGCATAATTACCGGCTTCGCTGGCTGCTGCCATATCCAGATCATCACTGAAAATCACTCCCTGAAATCCAAGCTGTTGCCTGAGCACCTGCTTTAACCAAAAGCCTGAAAAACCGGCCAGATCCTTGTCGATATGCTGATAGATGACGTGGGCGGGCATAATGGCTTCCATACCGGCATCGATCATACTTTCAAACGGACGCAGATCCTCCATCTTCAGATCCTCGAAGCGCCGCTGATCAATCGGCAGGGCCAGATGTGAATCAGCTGCCACACCACCGTGACCCGGGAAGTGCTTGCCAACCACCGCCATACCGGCTTCGTGACAACCCTGCATCCATGCGTGGGCCAGACGGGTAACCTCATCCGGATTCTCGGAAAAGGCGCGATCACCGATCACTTCACTGATCCCCAGCCCCAGATCGAGAACCGGCGCAAAACTGAAATCAACGCCGCAGGCACGCAGCTCCGAGGCCATCAACCAGCCGCCAAGCTCTGTCAGCCTGAGTCCCTGTTCCGGGTGTCTACGGTACTCCTGCCCATACCAGGCGGCCGGAGGTAGCTCTGAAAACCCCTGCCTGAAACGTTGAACCCGCCCCCCTTCATGATCCACCGCAATCAGCAGTTGGGGAGTTCTGATGCCATGAATATCTGCGCAGAGGTTACTGAGCTGCTGCATGGATTCGTAGTTCCGTGAGAACAGAATAACCCCGCCCACCGCCGGATGTTCCAATAGCTCACGCTCTTCAGGGGTCATCTCCGGGCCTTCCAGATCGATCATTACCGGCCCGAGACTCATACCCATTCTCCCTGTTTCAGATTGGTTTTTGTGGCACTCAGAATAGCCTTCCGAATGGCCTGTTTGGAATTCCGAATGCTGTTTCCTGGTGCTTTTATTATCATTGAGTTTAAATACTATCTGCTTGGGCCTATCAATCAATAAGCTTGCTTATGCGGTTACCTGATCCCGGGGATTCAGGTTTAATATTTACCTCAGTATGCCGCAAACATAGATGAAGTGAAAATCAGGGTTTGAATCATGCGAAATCTCTTTTTGGTCTGTCTCTTAGTGCTCATTCCCAGCCAGGTTTTATGGGCTGAGGATGAAGAAAAAGCTCCCCCCACAATCAGCTACTATCAGATCAAACCCTCTCTGGTCGCCAATCTGGCAAAGGGCGGCAAATACATCCGCTGCGATATTCAGCTGATGACCAAAGAGGAAGCTTTTCTCGAGACACTGACGCTGCATGGTCCGGCGATCCGCCACGCACTGCTGATGCTACTTTCCGAACAGGATGGGAAGACCCTGAAATCTCCCGACGGAAAAGAGGCGCTACGCAAGGCCGCACTCACTGAAGTTAAAAAAATTCTTGAAGAAGCAACGGGTAAGGATGCCGTTGAAGCACTACTCTTCACAACTTTCTTTGTGCAATAAATCGGATGGTCGCTGAACCTGCTACCTGAAAAGACGCCTATACGGGTATTGGATCACCCATGAGAGCGGTGGTCCAAGCGGTCCCTCAATCGGTCGCCGAGGATATTGAGTGACAGCACCACAAGCATAATCGCCACCCCAGGTGCCAGTACCATGTGGGGTGCCATCAACATATAGCTCGCCCCATCCCTGATCAGACTGCCCCATGAAGCATCGGGTGGCTGTATGCCCAACCCAAGAAAGGATAACCCGGCTTCGGCGATCACCATACCCGCCATGCCGAATGTCGCTTCCACGATCAACGGCGCGGACAACAGAGGCAGTAGATGACGTAACAGGATCAGATGGCGTGGGGTTCCCAATGCGATCGCTGCGGTAACGTGGTCCCGCTGTTTCAGCGACAGTACCTGCCCTCGGGTCAAGCGGGCAAATCCTACCCAGCCCACGGCAGAGAGTGCGATAATCAGATTGTCCACTCCAGGCCCCATGACACCGGCCAGAGCAATTGCCAGGAGTATGCCCGGAAAGGCTAAAAACACATCCATAATCCTGACCAGGATAAGATCCAGCCAGCCTCCCTGATAACCAGCAAACAATCCAACCGCTGTGCCAATCAACAGGGAGAGCGTCACCACCCCAACTGATACCAGCAGGGATACCTGGGCACCTACCCAGATCCGTTGCAGAATCGGACGCCCCAGATCGTCATAGCCCATCAAACCCTGTTCGCCCGGTGACTGAAGAATTCGCTGCAGATCGATCTGGTTGGCTGACTCCACAACCCAATCTCCGCTGATTGCCGCGACAGCCCATAGCGCCAGGATGCCAAGTGGAAACCAAAGCCTGATCATTTGGAATTGTCCAGCCGGATACGTGGATCGATCAAGCCATACAGCAGATCGGTCAGGGTATTGACCAGCACATACATCAGGCTGATGAACAGCACGCAACCCTGTACAACGGGATAGTCGCGTTTTTGAATCGACTCGATCATCAGGGAACCGATACCGGGCCAATCGAACACTACCTCGGTAACCACCGCCCCACCCAACAGGGCACCCAGCTGCAATCCAAGCAGGGTAGCCACAGGAAGCCAGGCATTGCGCATGGCATGCCGCCAGATCACCTGAAACTCAGCAACCCCTTTCGCTCTAGCCGTACGGACAAAATCCTCACCCAGAACCTCCAGCAAACTGCTGCGAACCATGCATGCCAGAATGGCGGCAAAACCGCTACCCAGAGTCACTGCCGGCAGAATCAGGCTGGTGAGCCCGTCCCGCCCACTGACCGGCGTCAAGCCCAGCCACAAAGAGAAACAGAGAATCAACATGGGACCCAACCAGAAGTTGGGGATAGAGACTCCCAGCATGGAAAAACCCATGGCTCCCCAATCCCAGGCTTTTCCTCTTTCCACTGCCGCCAGAATCCCCAGCGGAACAGCGATGATCAGCGCCACAAAAAGTGCCGCAAATGCCAGCTCCAGGGTGGCTGGAATTCGCTCTGCCAGTAACTCACCCACCGCTCTCTTACTGTGTAGAGATTGACCCAGGTCGAATTGGGCCAAGCCACTGAAGTAGTTCAGCAACTGGGTATCGATCGGCTGATCCAGGCCGAGACTGGCTCGCAACGCCTGTCGGTCTGCGGGTCTTGCCGACTCCCCCAGCATCACATCCACAGGATCTCCGGGCACCAGGTGAATCAGCAGAAAGACCAGACAGGCAACACCGAACATCGAGACAAACGCAGTCACCAGTCTGGACAACAGAAAGCGCCCCATCAGTCACGGATCTCCACCAGCATGCCTGGCTCAACCCAATCAAACAGCTCGATCAGATCCCGGTTGCGCATTCTGATGCAGCCATGGGATCTCGGCACCCCCATGGGTTCACTATCCGGAGTGCCGTGGATATAGATGTATCTTCGCAGCGTATCCACCCGGCCACCACGATTGAAACCGGATTCTAGGCCGGACAACCAGATAATGCGGGTCAATACCCAGTCACGTTCCGGTTGTTGTTCAGCCAACATTTCACTGTAGCGTTCGCCGCTTGGACGCCTGCCGACAAACACGGTATCAAGTGGACAGTCTGCGCCTATTTTGATCCGTACTCTGTGTTTGCCTCGTGGGGTACAACCACTCTCCTGGGATTCACCAGGGCCGTTCAAACCGGTGGATACAGGATATGAAGCCACCATTTCACCGGACTCCAGGCAGCTTAACTCCTGGCTGGCAAGATCAATTTGCAGTTGTCGATTGCACATGGCTTCCATCCGGGACAGATTTAAGTTTCACTTGGGCCAAACCATCATAGTTACCGTCTGACATCAGTTTATAGCCCTTGATACGGCTCCCCTGCACAGACAGCTGATCTTCATACCAGAGTGGAATATAGGGCAGATCCCGGTGCAGTTCAGCCGCCACCTGATGATAGAGCTCCGCCTGAGCGGAGAGACTACTCGTCTGCTCAGCGCGGTTGAGTAGTTGATCCACTGTTTTACTTGCATAACGACCACGATTTGCCCCACTCGGAGGCAAGGAGTCACTGGCAAAGATATCCCGATAGATGTCCGGCGTCCTGATACCAACCCAACTCAGACTGTAGAGCTGAAAGTTACCCTGTTTGATATCACCGAAGAAAGTCCCCCAATCGTAACTGCGCAGATCGATTTCGATTCCCACCGCTTTCAACTGGCTCTGGATCACTGTGGCAAGACGTATACGAAACGGGTCGCTGGAGGTTTTATAGGTCAGTCGCAATGGATTTCTATCGCTGTAACCCAGTTCGCCAAGCAGCGCTCTCGCTTTGTCAGGATTGTATTCATAAGGGGCCAGCTGATCAGATGCCCAATGTTCCGGTGGAAACAGGGACCCCGCCTGACGTGCCGCTCCCTGCATTACCCAATGGATGATCGCCTGTCGGTCGATGGCGTGGGCAATCGCCTGTCGAATCTGCCGTTTCCCTGTCAGTGGATCCTGAAGATTGAAACCGATATAGGTGTAGTTACTGCCTGGATGTTGTTCCACGCTCACTGTCGGTTGACGGCGTAGATAACCGATCAGTTCAGGTGAGATGTCATTTTGCAGCAGGTCGATCTCACTTCGCAGCAACTTCAATACCCTTACCGTTGGATTATTCACGGTGAGAAGTTGAAAGATCTGCCCATCAGAGCGTCTGCGCAGATGAAGCTCTCCGGCTTGAGGCCAGTCAAGCAGGTCGAAAGCACCGCTGCCAACGGGTTCCCGGGCAAAATCATGATCCTGCTCGATCAGTTCTGCAGGAAGGATATCCAGGGTCAGGTAGGCGGGAAAAAGTGGATCCGCACGTTTCAGGTGGAAATCGAGATGTCGCGTATCAACCTCTTCCATCGATGCAATCAATTCCAGACTCGCCTGTTTGGGCGATGCCAGGGCAGGATTGAGCACTTGTCGATAGGTTGCCACCACATCCCGGCTGGTTAATTCTCGATCGTGACTGAAATTCCCAGCATGCTGATTCAGGGTAAAGCGGTAGTGGGTTGGAGTAATCACTTGCCAGCTTGCGATACCAGGCCTCGGTCTGCTGTCAGGATCAAACTCCACAAGACGCTGATAGAGCAGTCGGTTGACCCGTTCCGATGTTGCATCGGTGGCAAAGCGGGGATCGAGATTCAGCGGCCCATTGGCCAGTCCCATGCGGATCGTCTCTCGCTCCTGATCCTGGCATCCAGTGATCAGCAGACAGCTTAGCAACAGTAGCGCAAGGAGCGCTCCTCTCGGCATCCGATCACCATTCACAAAATGGATGTTTCACCAGGTTGGCATTGTAGTAGCGGGTATCACCGGATACCTCCTCACCAGCCCACTCCGGCATGACGAATGCCTCATCTTCCCGGCCCAACTCGACCTCGGCCATCACCAAGCCCTGATTGGCCCCATGAAACAGGTCCAGATCCCAGATATGTTCACCGCAGCGGACCTTGTAACGGACCTTATCGATCGCCGCCCCGCTGACCAGATGATCAAGCAGTTCCTGTGCTTCATCGAGGGGGATCGGATATTCATACTCCTGGCGACTGATGCCGACCGTACGTCCCTTGATGTTGATATTGGCCTCATCCCCGTCCACCCTGACACGTACACTGGCCTGTTCCGTGGTTGCCAGATAGCCCTGTTTAATCACCGCTTCGCTGATTACGAAATCTCTCCACTTGTCATTTACAACCAGAAACTTACGCTCTATTTCTAAAGCCATTTATTTAACCTTTTCAAAGAGTGCGATGGACTCCACGTGAGCAGTATGTGGAAACATATCCATGACCCCGGCACTGATCAGCCGGTAGCCATGTTCTGCAACTAAGATACCTGCATCCCTGGCCAGTGTGCCGGGGTAGCATGAGACATAGACGATGCGTTCAACACCCAGTTTTGGCAGATGATGCAGCACCTCCTGAGCACCGCTCCTGGGTGGGTCCAGCAGGGCTTTGTTGAATGACTCCTGCAGCCAAGGCTCGGCATCCAACTCATCATAGAGGTTTGCAGTATAGAAACTGGTGTTTTGAAGATTGTTTCGGCTGGCATTCTCCCTGGCTCTCGCTACCAGTCCTGCATCTCCTTCGACACCGGTAACCTGGGCGGCATGACGCGCCATAGGCAGAGTGAAATTTCCCAACCCACAAAACAGATCCAATACCTGGTCATCCTCCCGCAGGCCCAACAACTTCACTGCACGCTGGATCATTTGCCGGTTGATATCACTGTTCACCTGGGTGAAATCGCTGGGCAGGAAATCCAGGGTCAGATCGAATGCCGGGAGTTGATAGCTGAGCGTCACTTCACTCTCCAGTGGACGAATGGTTTCCGGTCCACCTTCCTGGAGATAGATGGTGATTTTATGCGCAGGCGCAAAGGCCTTAAGTTTCGCCAAATCCTCATCACTGGCCGGCTCCAGCAGTCGAAAGATCAACACACAGACCTCATCCCCCATGGCCATTTCGATCTGAGGGATCTGATCTCTGATCGATAACTGGTCGATCAGCCGACTCATCTCAGGCAGCAACTCACCCACCCGGGGATGCAGGATATGGCAGCAATCGATATCTGTGATGAATGAGGATCCCCGCTCCCTGAAACCGATCAGTGTACCCCCCTTTTTGGGTACATAGCGGACACCCAGGCGGGCCTTACGGCGATAGCCCCAGTCCGTCTCACCGACCAGTGGAGGCAGTATCTGTTGTGGCTGCACTTTACCGATGTGTTGCAGGCTATCCAGCATCGATTGCTGTTTGGCCTGCACCTGCGCCTTGCTGTCCTGATGTTGCAGACTGCAACCGCCACATACACCGAACTGATTGCACTTCGGTTCAACCCGTTCCGTGGAGGATTCAAGGACCTCTACCACCCTGCCTTCATCATACTTGCGCCAGCGTCCGGTATAGAGAAAACGGACTGTCTCTCCTGGTAAGGATCCATGCACAAAGGTGGCTTTGCCATCGATGTGAGTTACCCCTTTCGCATCATGGGTCAGGGACTCGATTTGAGCTTCGACCGGCTCTGTCGGCAACTGCTTACGCCTGCGTTTTCTTGCCATTACTCAGTACGCAGGGAAAACGTCAGTAGACAGATATCGATCACCACGATCACAAATAATCGCTACGATCACAGCATTTTCAACAGTTTGCGAAAGCTTCAACGCAGCTGCCACTGCACCGCCGGATGAGATACCGGCAAAGATACCCTCCTTTGCTGCTAAATCACGGGTCGTCTGCTCAGCGTCCTGTTGGGAAATATCGATAATCCGGTCAACCCGGCTGGCATCATATATCTTTGGCAGATACTCCTCCGGCCAGCGACGGATACCCGGAATACTGGCACCTTCCATAGGTTGGACGCCGACAATCTCGATCTTAGGATTTTTCGACTTGAGGAAACGTGAAGTTCCCATAATGGTTCCTGTGGTGCCCATGGCACTGACAAAATGGGTCACTTTGCCATCCGTATCCCGCCAAATCTCCGGTCCGGTACCCTCGATATGTGCCTGAGGATTATCCTGATTGGAAAACTGATCCAGGATCACCCCTTTGCCGGCGGATTCGAGCTCCCGCGCTTTATCAATTGCGGCTTCCATACTGCCCTCTTTCGGGGTCAGGATCAGCTCGGCACCATAGGCCTTCATCACGGCCCGGCGCTCAAGACTCATATGTTCCGGCATCACCAGGATCATATGATATCCCTTGATCGCTGCTGCCATGGCCAGAGCAATCCCCGTATTGCCACTGGTGGCCTCGATCAGAGTGTCTCCGGGCTGAATGCTACCCCTTGCCTCGGCAAGGCGGATCATACTCAGGGCTGGCCTGTCTTTAACCGAACCGGCAGGATTATTCCCTTCCAGTTTCACTAATACGGTATTGCCGTTATCTTCAGCAAGGCGCTGCAGCCGAACCAACGGGGTATTGCCAATAAAGTCTTCGATGGTTTTATAGTGCATAGGCAGGATTCTACCGCGATTTAGGGCATTTGATCAGTACTATTTTACACAACACCAGGCTTAGCACGCTGGCTGCCGGCTCTGTTTCACAGCTTTGCACATAACCAGGAGCAACCCCTGGATTTCCGCATAGGATGATCCTTAGCCAACAGCCATTACCCGGTAAAAACAGTTCCTGCAACTCCCTCAGAGAGTGAAAGAGAGTCTAGGCAGATCGACAAATGCACTTTCCGGTCGCTAGGATAATCATGTGGAAATCTATCTCAGCCGAGCCGAACTTCGGATGTTGTTCTATAGTTGAGAGAAATTCTCACAAATTGACTATGCTGCCGGGGCCGGTTACAACTACCCAACGCTTGAACATGTCGTGCAAATAACAATAAATCTGAAAGGAGAGGTCAATGACTAGCGTGAATCAACTGTTACAGAACAAGGGATTCGATATCCTTAGTGTCGATGCCAATGAGACTGTCTATCAGGCACTTGAGACCATGGCTGAACACGCTATCGGTTCACTGTTGGTGATGGATGGGGATAATGTGGCGGGGCTCTTTTCAGAGCGGGATTATGCTCGGGGGATTATCTCAAAAGGTCAGCTATCCAAAGAGACCAAGGTCAAGGAGATCATGACCAGTCAGGTTGTGGTGGTTACTCCGGAACAGAGCATCGAGGAGTGTATGGCAATCATGACTGAAAAACGGGTTCGCCACCTTCCGGTCATGAAAGATGGCAAGGTGATCGGCATCATCTCGATCGGCGACCTGGTAAAAGCGATCATCGAGGAACAACAGTTCATGATTGAACAGTTGGTAAGCTATATCAATGGCTGAAAACCAGCCTTAACTAGCAGGAAACCGGATCACGAGATGTGACACTTGAAGAGCCGTGCATGGACAATTTGGGTATTGCCACTCCAATACCTGATTGACAACCATAATCAGCCCCATGCCCAGTAACACACCACCCTTTATCGATCTGGCCTGGTTCAAAATGGCGCAGCCACAGGCCACCCGCATCAGTTGCTCAGTTCAGCACAACTGCGAAGTCTTTGAATACGACTCTCTTCGTTGGATCTGCACAGCTGACGGTGCCGTACAGTCGATGCTCTATACCGAAGACCACAGTTATCCTGTGCTGCACTATATCAAAGCACTGTTATGTTCGCTGGTGATTGTAGAGAAACCGGGAAAAATGTTGAATCTGGGCTTGGGTTCTGGTGCCATTGAGCGCTATGTGGAGTCCCACCATCCAGAGATCGCGGTAACTTCGATCGAACCGGAAGTCGAAATGATCGCCCTATCCAAGGAGTGCTTCTATCTTGACAGCAGCTATCCTGTCAGAAATCAGTCAGCTGAATCTTTTCTACATGGCAATCAACAACAGTTTGATCTGATTATTTGTGATATTCATTGCCCTCCCGGCCAGCCAAATCCGATCGAAACAATGGCCTTTTTGCAAAACTTAACCAATGCGCTATTGCCTCAAGGTGTGGTAGCCATTAATTTTCTGGCTGACAGTGAATCGCACATCATCGACATGCTTGTACGGTTACGACAGGTTTTCGAACAGGTCACTCTAATCGACGTTCTAAGACAGCAAAATATTGTTTTCTATTGCTCAAATAACCCGTTTCCCGAACCAGCCGAGCTCAATCAGAAAGCGGCCTTGCCTGTGTATGGAAATATCCAGGCAGAAACCATTATTTCACAACTGATCTGGTTACCGGAGTGATCTCAGCTTTTGCGCTAGAATTGAGTTTTTCCGCCAGGAACAGACATGAAGTTAATTGAAGTTATCGCTAAATCGAGCAGTGAAAACACCATCACTGCTATCGCTGAAAAATTCAAAGCAAGGGACTTCCGTACCGGCCGGGAGGGTGAAGATGGTCGCCAGGCGATACGTATTCTGTTAACTGACGAAAATGTTCAGCCGGCACTGGATGCATTGCAGACTGTACTTGGCGCACAATCCACGGCAAGGATTATCGTTTTTCCGATTGACGCCACACTGCCTCAACCATCGAGGGAAAAGGAAAAAGATCAGGACAAAGCCATTTCATCGAGAGAATCGATGTATGCCAATGTGGACAAGAATACCCATTTGGACAGTAATTTCATCATTCTTGTCATACTCTCCACGTTGGTAGCCGCCATCGGTTTGGTGAAAGACAATGTTGCGGTGGTGATTGGTGCCATGGTGATCGCTCCCCTGCTGGGTCCGAATCTGGCGTTTGGCCTGGGAACGGCACTCGGGGATATGCATTTGATGAAGAAATCCCTCAAGACACTGCTTGCAGGAATACTCATTGCCATATTTCTTGCTTATATCATCGGCCTACTCTGGCCGTTCGAGCTGACCAGCCCAGAGCTGCTGGCGCGCACTGAAGTGGGTCTCGACTCGCTGGCTCTGGCACTCGCCTCAGGTGCCGCAGCGGCGCTCTCCCTGACCAGTGGCCTGCCCAGCGTCCTGGTGGGGGTGATGGTCGCCGTGGCATTGCTTCCACCGGCTGCAGCAGTAGGTTTAACCCTGGGGCATGGCAGAGTCGACCTGGCAATGGGCGCTGGTTTGTTACTCGTTGCCAATATCGTCTGTGTTAACCTGTCCGCCAAACTGCTGTTTCTATTCAAAGGCATTCAACCTCGTAGCTGGGCAGAAAAAGCCAAGGCAAAACGCGCGATGTCCATCTATTTGGCAGTGTGGGCAATCACCCTTGCATTGGTGGTTCTGGCAATTGTTGTCCGTCCACACATTGAGGGGCCAGTATGACAGTTAACCTGGACACCCTGCTATAACACTCGGCAGATCAGTGGCAGGTTGGGATATCAGGCTATCTCCTCATCAGTGTTTTCATTTCTCTGACTGCCTGATCAAGGCCGGTAAAGAGTGCCCGACAGACGATGGAGTGTCCGATATTCAACTCTCTGATACCTTCAATTTCCACAATTGATGCCACATTGTGGTAATCAAGTCCATGCCCGGCATTAACCTGGAGACCAAGGCCTTTGCCATAGGCTACAGCATCGACGATTCGCTTCAGTTCAGCTTGTCGCGCTGTTTCGCTGGTAGCATCAGCATAGTGACCGGTATGGATCTCCACCACCGGGGCACCTGATGCTTTGGCTGCATCCAGTTGTTTCAAATCCGCATCGATGAAGAGTGATACCCGAATTCCTGCCTCATTCAATTCAGTGCAGTAATCGGTCATATATTCGAGTTTGGAAGCCACATCCAGACCACCCTCGGTAGTCAACTCTTCACGCTTCTCAGGTACCAGGCAACAATCATGGGGTTGAAATCGGGTGGCAATGGCCGCCATTTCCGGGGTTGCTGCCATCTCCAGATTCATCCGTGTCTGTAAGAGATCGGAGAGTATCTCCACATCCCGATCCTGAATATGACGCCTGTCTTCCCGCAGATGTAGTGTTATTGCATCGGCTCCCGCCTGCTCTGCTGAAAGTGCTGCCTGTACCGGCTCCGGATAGCGGGTACCCCGAGCCTGGCGCAAGGTCGCCACATGGTCGATATTGACCCCAAGTAACATTACATTCTTTGTCATACCCTTACCTTTCGACTCATAGGTAGCAGAACCCCTTACAGATGATTAATCCGGTAACAAACCTTTATGCTGTAAATATATCTTTTTTACACCTGTTTGCCCAACTTCTCCGACATCTTTATCGAGAGTTTTATACTAGACAGACAAACTCATCCGGCTGTTGGTCCGGCAAACAGCTCACGGCTTTTCAAAGGCTTGTCTCCCAGGTAATGGGAGAGCACAAAACGCATCAACTGTTTTGCCTCTTTAGCAGACTGTTTTGACAATGATTCACCGTTTTGCAAACCGATCAGGGTGCTGCCATGAATCTTCAGCCCGGAACTGTCAGATGACGATTCTATGGGCCCCTCTTCAACAAGATAGTTATAGAGCAACTCCTCTCTGATGGGCTCCCCACTATCCGCTGTGTGATCGAGTAATAATCCGTAACCAAGCTCTGATAGTAGTTGCAGTTCAAATTGTCTCAGTATCTCACCAACAGGTTCGTCTGATGCCAGTTGTGCAAGGATATGGCAATAGTGAACGAAGAGTGATGGAAACGGATCCCCCCTTTCAATTAACCTGACAATCAGTTCATTCAGGTAAAAACCACAATAGATACGCTCGCCAATCAGTTTCAATGGTTGGCCATTCTGCTCTGCTTCGATCAGGCTTTTGATCTCTCCACGCCCACTGAGCGAGACTCTGAGTGGCAGAAAGGGTTGCAATAGAATTGCCTTGTTGGAACGTCCTGATTTTGCACCTTTGGCAATCGCTGGAAGACGTCCTTCATTTGGCGTGAATAATTCCACCAACAGACTGGAATTCTGATAATCACGTCTGTGCAAAACATAGGCAGGTATAAAGTTGATACGGGACATCGGTGATGTCTCATTTTAAATGGTTGTGTTAACAGGCCCTAGCTTGAATGGTTTCACTGCTCACCATATCCAAGTCTGACTAAAGCCGCTTCGTCACTCGACCAGCTCTTTTTTACTTTAACCCAAAGCTCAAGATGAACCTTACAATCGAAAAACGCTTGCATTGCTTTTCTAGCTTGTACAGCAACCTCTTTCAACGCCTGTCCATCTTTACCGATGATGATGCCCTTTTGACCGGGCTTTTCTACCCAGATCACTGCATTGATCCGATACAGATTCTGCTGTTCCTCGAAACGTTCGATCTCCACGGAAACGGCATAGGGTAACTCCTTGGCATAGCGCCTGGTGATCTGTTCCCTGATCATTTCCGCAGCAAAGAACTTTTCCGGGCGATCGGTCAGTTGGTCATCAGGATAGACATTCTCAGCTTCGGGAAGCGCATTTAATACTAGCCCTTCCAGAGCATCCAGGTTGTTACCTTTTTTCGCAGACAGAGGAACGATTTCCAGAAACTCATAACTCGTTGAGAGGTTGGCAAGATAGGGCAACAAAGCCTCTTTCTGTTTAACCAGATCCACTTTATTGACAACCGCTATTGCGGATATTTTACTCTCCTTGATCAGACCGAGTACCTTTTCATCCTCCTCAGTCCAACGTAGTGCCTCGACCACAAAGATAAGCAGATCAACACCTGTCAGCACTGATTGGGCGGTACGATTGAGGTAGCGATTCATCGCATTATCACTGCGCTGGTGGATGCCTGGGGTATCGACATAGATTATCTGCCCCCCTTCCAGACTGTTGACCCCTAAAACACTATGTCTTGTGGTTTGTGCCTTATGTGAAGTGATTGCCAGCCTGACACCGAGGATCTGGTTCAACAGGGTGGATTTACCAACATTTGGCCTTCCGACAATCGCAGCATAACCGCAGTGATTTTTCAGCTTACTCATGATTCAGATCCGACAACATTTTGGATGCGGCATCCTGCTCCGCCTTTCTTCGACTGTGCCCCTCACCTTGACTCTTTTTCTGCAGGTCTTCAACAACGCACTCAACCTTGAAATGCTGGGCATGGGGATCTCCACTGACATCCAAAATAGTGTAGCTTGGGAGGGAAACCTTTTTTGCCTGTAGATGCTCTTGCAGTTGGGTTTTTGGGTCTTTCTGCTGGTTTTCGGGACTCAGGGCAATCAATCGGGGTGAGAATGTTTTCAGAATGACTGAGCGGGTCGCTTCATATCCACCATCAAGATAGACCGCTGCCAAAACCGCCTCAAAACTGTCTGCTAAAATGGAATCCCTGCTTTGACCGCCACTGCGCAGTTCACCCTGCCCGAGTTTCAGATAATCACCAAGATTGAATTCCCTTGCAACCTGGGCGAGTGTATCCCGTTTAACCAATGCGGAGCGAAGCCGACTTAGCTGTCCTTCACTGGCATTGGAAAAATGGCTGAAGAGCGCATCTGCAATCACAAATCCGAGAATGGAATCACCCAGATACTCAAGACGTTCGTTATTTTTTCCACCGGCACTGCGGTGAGTCAAAGCCTGTTCAATCAGCTCTTGCTGATTGAAGGTATAGCCCAAATCACGGCAAAACCTGTTGATATCGGGCTTCAATTCGAAGTTAGCTCAACCGTTTCGTCAAAGGTCATGACAAGCTCGGCATTGTATGCGATATGACGACGAACCTCGTAGGAAACATTGATTATCCTCGATCCAGTGCCTCTCTTAACGGTGATATGCTCCTTGGTTACGTGACGTATACTGTTGATATCGAGGCGTTTTAAAACCATATTGCGCAGCTCTACCTTAGACTTCCGCTCAGCAAACGGCTCATTCTTGACCGATTCCAGTGCTGACTTAACAGCAAAGTGGTCGAGGTATACCGGCGTAATCTTGATGCCCACCATTACTAGAAACCCTGCAATGATTAAAATAACCAGCCAACTGATGAATGTAAGGCCACGCTGTTTTTTAATGGATTGCATATCTACTTCCTCAAATAAACCATACTGATCAATTAAGTTCTTTTAGCTTAGTACCAGATTTTAGTGTCCATCTGCTACAACGATTAAGTTGGCGGAGGCCTTCACTGGTGATTTGTAATATGTATAACTCAGTTTTTATCACCAAGACGGCGTTCCTAAATCAGGATATCAGCCATTTCAGCGACCTAATACGATCCTAGCCTTAATAAGAAATTAAGCCATTTCGACTAAAAACCAAAGCAACAGATCGACTGTAACTTTCTGAGCTAGGGCCTGCTTACAACAACATTGCTCAAACAACAGAGACCTGGTTACTTAATCGATGCCTTTACCTATTCTCTCCCAGGCAATCGGTGGAAAACCGCTGATATTGGAATCCCAGTTCATCCAGATACCAAACGCTTTGCCAACAAGATTCTCATCCGGCACAAAGCCCCAGCAGCGGCTGTCATTGCTATTGTCACGGTTATCACCCATGACAAAATACTGTCCTTCAGGAACGGTTATCGGCCCTTGTCTCAGTACCTGACACCCCATTGGCAGATCGGGCGCCAATGGATTGATCAGAATATTGTGTTCAATCCCAGCGAGATCCTCGACCGCCATGACCGCACCGGTCATACGGGAGCCACTCCCGACGCCTGTGTACTGACCCAACAGCATCTGTTTCATCGGTTCGCCATTGACGAAAAGGGTTTTGTTTCGATAGTAGAGCTTATCGCCAGGTACAGCCACTACCCGTTTAATATAGTCAATCCACGGTTGTTTCGGATAGCGGAAGACTACCGGATCCCCCCGTTGAGGATCCCCCAGATCGATGACTTTCTTATTCAACACGGGCAGTCGAATACCGTAGCTGAATTTATTCACCAGAATGAAGTCACCAACCAGTAGGGTCGGCATCATGGAGCCGGAAGGAATACGAAAAGGCTCTACCAGGAAAGAGCGTAAAATGAGCACCGCAAAAATCACCGGAAAGAAGGATTTGGAGTACTCAACCAGTAATGGTTCTTTTCTAACCAGCTGGCTTGAATCATCCGCCTCTTCACCCACATCCGGAGCCATTGCACTTCGTTTGTTGGCAAAGAATATACTATCCAATAGCCAGATGCCGCCGGTCAATGCACTGGCGACAACAAGAAAAGTTGGAAAATCGAAATTCATGGTTTACCTGCGTCCTCACCCGTATAGTAATCTGATTGTAACTATTCAAGAGGCCCGGACTTTTTCGCGCCCATCTGAATGGTTACTCCCCAGCTTTTGGGGTTTCCAAAAGGGAGGAGTCTCACTCTCCCCACTGGCCAGCCCTGAAAATCAAACATTTTAGGGCTGATCTGAATAGTTACATCTAATTATCCTTGCCGACCTGAAGCACAGCAAGAAAGGCGTCTTGCGGTATCTCCACCTTACCAACCTGCTTCATGCGTTTTTTACCAGCTTTCTGCTTTTCCAGCAGTTTACGTTTTCGTGTTATATCACCACCATAACATTTGGCAGTCACATTTTTTCTCAGTGCCTTGACCGTTGTACGGGCAATAATCTTGGTACCGATCGCGGCCTGGATGGCCACCTCGAACATCTGCCTTGGGATGATCTCTTTCATCTTCGAGGTCAGATCCCGCCCTCTGAACTGAGCCTGATCCTTATGCACGATCAGCGACAGGGCATCCACTCGATCACCATTGATCAGAATATCGAGCTTGACCAGCGGTGCGGCCTGAAAATGGGTGAACTCATACTCAAACGAGGCATAACCTCTACTGACCGACTTCAGACGGTCAAAAAAGTCCAGTACCACTTCATTCATCGGCAACTCATAGCTTAACTGCACCTGTCCGGCCAGATACTGCAGGTTTTTCTGTACCCCGCGCTTCTCAATACATAGGGTAATGACGTTACCCAGATAGTCTTGTGGCACCAGAATGGTTGCAACAATGATCGGTTCACGAACCTCTTCCAGTTTACCCGGATCCGGTAGTGCTGCTGGATTTTCGATATGGATGAGTTCACCGTCACTTTTCAGCACTTCGTAAACCACAGATGGTGCGGTTGTGATCAGATCCAGGTCGTACTCCCGTTCGAGTCGCTCCTGAACAATCTCCATATGCAACATGCCAAGGAATCCGCAGCGGAATCCAAATCCCAAGGCCTGTGAGGTTTCCGGCTCATAGTGCAGTGCCGCATCATTGAGACGCAGTTTCTGCAGAGCATCCCGCAGACCCTCATAATCATCGGAGCTGACTGGATAGAGTCCGGAGAAAACCCGTGGATGCATCTCCTCGAATCCCGGCAGAGGCTGATCGGCCTGGCGGTTTTCCAAGGTGATGGTGTCGCCAACAGGTGCGCCGTCAACCTCTTTGATTCCAGCGATCAGGTAGCCAACTTCTCCCGCTTTCAATGAGGCTTGACTGAGCTGTTTGGGGGTGAACACACCAACCTGCTCAACCTGGAAAACCCGCCCGGTGGACATGATCCGCATCTTGTCTTTCGGCTTGATCTCGCCATTCATCACCCTGATCAGTGAGATGACCCCGACATAGGAGTCGAACCAGGAATCGATGATCAGCGCCTGCAGCGGCGCTTCATAGTCACCGTCCGGAGGGGGGATCGTAACGACCAGTTGTTCCAACAAAGACTCGATGCCCAAGCCGGTTTTGGCACTTACGTGGACCGCCTGATCGGCCTCGATGCCGATAATCTCTTCAATCTCATTGATTACCCGTTCCGGTTCCGCTGACGGCAGATCGATTTTGTTGAGTACCGGCAATACTTCCAGCCCTTGCTCAATCGCGGTATAGCAATTCGCCACACTCTGGGCTTCAACGCCCTGCGCCGCATCCACCACCAGTAACGCCCCTTCACAAGCCGCCAGGGAGCGGGAAACCTCGTAGGAGAAATCCACATGACCGGGCGTATCGATGAAATTGAGCTGATAGGTGATACCGTCTTTGGCCTGATACTCCAGGGTAACGCTTTGGGCTTTGATGGTAATGCCACGCTCCCGCTCCAGATCCATGGAATCACACACCTGGTCAGCCATCTCCCGGTCGCTCAGACCACCACAGGTCTGAATGAACCGATCGGCTATGGTGGATTTACCATGATCGATATGGGCAATAATGGAAAAGTTGCGGATGTGTTGAAGATCAGCCATAAAGCCTTGAATTGTCACTGAAAAAACAAGAAACGCCCCGTTTCGGGGCGTTTCAACGTAAACGTGTTGCCACAAAAAGAGAGATGATACCAAATCATACGTCGCGCAAATAGCTCAGAAGTCTGGATTGATCGAGATAATGCTCACTCAGTGAGACTCCATCCGGCCCCTCCAGACAGGGAATTCGCAGCCCATACTCCGCTTTGAACTCTGAGTCGCGATCGATATCGACCTTCACCAGGAGAATCTTCTCCAATCCATCCATGGCTGAGAGTTGCTCCCACATCTCATCGCAAAGGTGGCATCCCTGCCGGTGGTAAAATCTCAACTCAATCATTTTCCGGCACATGCAGGGCAAGAAAAATCGGCCCTGTATTGCGGTGCACAAGCAAGGCAACCGTCTTCTCCCCGGGCAGTTCTTTGACCAAACGGTTGAAGTGCTCCACACCCTCCACATCCATGTTATTGATCATCGTAATAATGTCGCCCTGTTGGATTCCAGCTTCACGTGCTGCCTTTCCGGTTACCGACTCGACCATGACACCCCGTCGAGATGACAGACGCAACTCCTTCTGAACTTGCTCACTGACACTGGATACCATCAATCCCAGGCGATTTTCAGACACCTTGGGTGGCGTATTTTCAGCCATTTCCAACTGGTCATCGGAAGGTAATTCGCCGATATTCACGTCCACCATCTTGGTTCTACCCTTCCTCAGAATCTTCAGTGAAGCGGGCTTATCCACATTGCTGCGACCAACCAAGGGAGGTAAATCTGATGAGGTGTGTATGGGGGTGCCGTTGAATGACAGAATTACATCACCCACCTGAAGTCCCGCTTTTTCCGATGGACTCTGGGGAAGAACCCGGGCAATCAATGCACCCCGGGGATGATCCATGCCAAAACTGTCGGCAAGATCCTTGGTGACATCCTGAATCAACACACCCAACCAACCACGGGTAACACGGCCACGGGTCTTTAATTGATCAGCAACGTTCATCGCCATCTCAATCGGGATGGCGAAAGAGAGGCCCATGAAACCACCGGAACGGCTGTAGATCTGTGAGTTGATACCAACCACTTTACCTTCCATGTTGAACAGTGGACCACCGGAGTTGCCAGGGTTGATGGCGACGTCAGTTTGAATGAAGGGCACATAGTTTTCACTTGGCAGGTTTCTACCCTTTGCGCTGACGATACCGGCAGTCACTGAATGATCAAAACCGAACGGTGAACCGATTGCCAACACCCACTCACCGACTCTTAAACCGTCAGAGTCACCGATTTCAACCATTGGCAGATCATCAGCATTAATTTTGATCAGGGCAATATCGCTACGCTCGTCTTTGCCGATCACTTTCGCGACAAACTCACGTCGGTCGTTCATCCGCACCAGGATTTCATCAGCCTCTTCCACAACATGGTTGTTGGTCAGAATATAGCCATCCTCTGAAATGATGAATCCGGATCCGAGAGAGCGCTTTTCCACATCGTTTTCCGGCATCGGATAGCCATGATTGCCAAAGAACTTTTTCATCAACTCACCCAAAGGACTGCCTTCAGGTAAGCCTTCCAATTCAGGCATATTGAAGGGGGACATCTGATTCCTGGATGAAGAGGTTCTGGTACTGATATTGACTACAGAGGGGGCGTTTTGCTCTGCAAGATCTGCAAAGTTGGGCAGATCACGTGCCATCAGAGGGAACGATGTCAGCAGCGCCACTGCCATTGCAACCAACATGATAAATTGAAATTTCTTGTCTCTCATTGAAACAACTCCTGGAGGAAAGAGGGATCTATCGACAACAGGTAAGAAGTGAATAGAGTCTCAGACAAATGGTACAGAGACCCTATCTGCATGGCGCAGCATCACAGCCTGATAACCTGGGTCATGTCGATTTTTGTATGCAAGTAGTCTCAACAGAAAAAACCCGCCAATCAGCCCCAATAGACCACCGATAACTTGCGGGAGTTCCCCTGACTGAATGTTCAACAAACCAAACAGATATTGAGCAGCGATGGCAGCTAGAATCATGCTGATCAGAGGCAGCAGATAAGCAAGCATGGAGAGTTTCACGAGAGCCTGTTCCTGCAGACCGATAATCACCTGTTCGCCCGGTTTCGCCAATACGGTATTCACGACTCTGAGGTGGTTATAGCGACGTTTGAACAAGCCGGCCAGAACTGTGGTACTGCAGCTTCCCTGGCTCTCACAGGATCCACAGGCGGCACGCCTTTGCGTCTCGACAAATGCGTATTCACCGTCAATACGCACGACCATTGCGGTCTCTTCAATCATTCGAGCCCTTCAGCTCCATCCCTTGAACCACACCCAGTATGGTAACAGCAGGCACTTCGCCAACAGCGGTCACCTGGTAGCCGGCAATCTGACCGCCCCAGGCGTTGATCGCACCCAATCGGGATACACCGCTGAAGGCTTCATTACGGGTTTCCGCTTCGATAAATACAGAGAGAGAACCCAATCCGTCACTGAATACATACTGTTCGATTGGCGCACTCAGCATCGGATCGTGCAGCTGATGCTGCATACTCAATCGGAATCCGGCAGGAAGTTTGAGAAAATTCCAGCGACTGTCTGCCTCATTTGAGAGACTGGTGCCCTCATTATTTTTCAGCCGGTAGGTGAATAAAGACTCTCTCTGATGCAGTTCACTGATCTCTGCAACACCGATCTCCAGATCGGTGAACATGGTCTGCTCCACCGCTTCTCCATGCTCGTTCATCAAATCCGATTTGAGCGGCAGGCCGCTCCCCACATCCAGATAGAAACGATAGCCGTAGCGAAGCCGGTCATTGGGCATGATCACCACCACCTGAGCCTGGCGATTGGCAATTCGGTCTTTTCCGCTCATGCGAAAACTGTAGTGATCCTCAAGTTGGGCCAGGTCCTGAGGCAGAATATTGAGGAATTTCTTGCTTGGGGAGCGCTTATCCACTGACACTTCATTACTGCCAGGCATAACACAGGTTACCGACTCTTCATCACGAATCACTTCACGGGGCGCACCATTCAGGGACATCAGGCTCTCTCTGACCTTGTCACCCTTCACCGCATGGGCAATTTTCATGATTTCCAGTTGATTGTCGTGCAGATAGACGAAGGTTCCCTGATAGTTCAGCTTTTGCACGGCCTCCATCATTCGCTCAAGCCAATCCCTGGGAGTGAGCGGTTCAGCGGCGAAAACTGTCTGGCTGCAAAGCAGCAGCAGGAGAAAACTGATCCAATATTGTCTCGAATCAGCTCTGGAAGAAGATAAATTCATCCGATCAGCTCAATCTTATTTTTGTTTGTTTTCATCGTAACTGACGAACGTCGCAAAGGGCATGATCCCTTTAATGTTGCTCGACGGTGACCTTTCCTGATGATTGACCAGATAGGCATTGAGCCGCGATTCCACTTCGGGTTTTTTCAGCAGCTCCCAGCGAGTGCCGTCTTCCGCGACGTAGAGGGTCTCTGTTGCAGGCCCCTGAGTAGCAGCGATCGCTGGCGGTGCTTCAGATCCCTCCGGATTGATCAACTGAGGGGCCATCACCACGGCGACTGCGGCTAATGAGGCAGCGACTGCCAATCCTGTGTAGGAGCGCTTTTTCAATCCTGGACGACGTTTGATTGCTGTTGGAGCCAGCACGACCGGCTCGTCCGCCAGTTGCTTGCTGATCGCCTGTGCCAGATCCGGGTTGTACAGCGAGCCTGTTTCGCCACGCATGGCGTCACCGATCAAATGGTACCTGGACCAGGTGCCCCGGTTCACCGCATTATTTGACAACTTATTAATTTCCATAGAGATTTCTTCTTCTGAAATCTCATCATCAACCAGTGCGGATAATCTTTCGTACTCTTGCTCAGTCATTTGTGCTATGCCTGAAATTAAGGTTTCAATAATGGGCTCAGTCTTTTATCAATCGCCTCACGTGCCCTGAATATACGGGAGCGAACGGTACCTACAGGACAGGACATGGCATTGGCGATCTCTTCGTAACTCATGCCTTCCAGCTCTCTCAGTACAATGGCGGTTCTCAGATCTTCAGGCAGATCATCGATCGCCTGCTGAACCGTCATGGTAATCTCTTCGGTCAACACATGGTTTTCCGGTGTACCTGTCTCCTTTAGACGCACACCGACATCCATTTGTTCAGCCACTTCCGCCTCCACATCATCTGAAGGGGGGCGCCGTCCCTGAGCTACGAGGTAGTTCTTCGCCGTATTGATGGCTATTCGATAGAGCCACGTATAAAAAGCACTGTCACCCCGAAACTTGGGTATCGCCCGATAGGCCTTGATAAAGGCTTCCTGGGTCACATCCAGTACCTCATGAGGGTCTCGGATATAGCGGGAGATCAGATTGGTGATCTTCTGCTGATACTTCAGCACCAGCAGGTCAAACGCCTTTTTGTCACCCTGTTGAACTCGAGCTACGAGTTCCTGATCAATTAACCGCTCGCCCATCCGGGCTTTTACCTCCTCGTGACGAGCACTTCCTGTGCACAGTCCCATTGACAGTCATGGATTGGATAAGTTCTCGCAATCCCAGCTTTAATTGACCGATATCAGTCTGCCGACGCGATTAGTTCAACCAAACGCGGTTTTAAGCTAGGATGCATTGCAACTGGAAACGCATTATCACCATATCGACCCTACCCCGCAAATTATGACCACAGATCACCAACATGACGTACTGATTATCGGCAGTGGCGCCGCCGGATTGAGCCTCGCCCTGCACCTGGATCAGAAGCTGAAAATCGCAGTCATCTCAAAAAAAGAGCTGAAAGAGACCAACACTTATTATGCTCAGGGGGGTATCTCTGTGGTTCTCGATGAGGAGGACAGCATCGCCTCCCATGTCAAGGACACTTTGGGTGCCGGCGCCGGCCTGTGTGATGAGGAGACTGTCCAGCTGGTGGTGGAAAATGGCCCATCCAACATCGACTGGCTGCTCAAGGGTGGGGTGAATTTCACCCGGGACGACAGCGCTGCATCGAGCGGTGGCTACCACCTGACTCAGGAAGGAGGACACTCCCACCGGCGGGTGATTCATGCAGCGGACGCTACCGGCAGAGAGGTGGAAACCACCCTGCAGGGACAAGTCAAGGCC